>CADBLC010000201.1 GCA_902795385.1 Fibrobacter succinogenes
TTGTAGTTCAGGTTCTCAGCCATCCACGTCTGCCCGCCTATCTGCACCGTACGGTACGTGTGGCCGTCACGCGAGTCTGTCAGCGTGCCGTAGGTGATGGAATAATTTCGGCGTTCATCAACAGGAACATTCCAGTTCCAATTCGTGCGGTCTTCCCATAGGCCAAATGCTGTACAAAAATAAATCAGACTATCTTTTTGTCCGATAGCAATCTTGCCTTCTTCATCGCAAACGGCTCCACATAAATTTGTAGCGCAAACACTTGAAGACGATTCACCTAATGAACTCGAACTTACGACTTCCCAGTTTTCACCTGAGATCTCAATCCATTCCCCACCCTGACATTCGTAATACTTCCCTGTTGACTCCTGGTAAACCTTATCGCCATCGGTACAAGTCACTCCTTCGGAACTGCTAGAAGCCACAATCTTAGAACTACTCGACAGATTCGTATTTTCACTGCTTGAGGAAACAATATTTTTGCTGCTAGAAGACTTTTCTTCTATAACGCTACTTGAGGAAACAGCCTTTTGGCTGCTTGATGAAGTAACTTTAGTGCTACTTGAGGACTTTTCTTTATTAACGCTGCTTGAAGAAACAGCCTTTTGACTGCTTGACGATTTATCTTTTGTTACACTGCTCGATATCTTCTCATTCGCGTTGCTAATAAGTTGCTTTGCAGAAGAACTGCTAGCCAGCTTACTATTTACATTACTAGATAAATTTTCCTCTACCGCACTACTAGAGAATCCTTCCTCAATTTTTTCCCATACTTCGTCATGGCATCGATAGTAAGCATCTTCTAGATTCACATACTTGACATTGCCTTCGTTTTCGAGTGTACACAAATTCAATGACTCTGTAGATTCATCGGTATTTACGCCCATGCCGGATTTTGACGAATCCGTATCGGAACACGATGCAAAAAACACCGCACCCATAATGGTGACAACACGAATTCCCCAGCCAAATCGTTTTTCCATAAGCGCCCTTTGTTGCTTTTTATATACAAATCCAATATATATTTTTTTAACAAGCATCGTCTCCATACAGAGATGAAAATCACATACAACAAAAAAGCCCGCTCCAAACGGAGCGGACTTTTAATTTCAGGAAGATCCCCGCCTACGCGGGGATGACAAGCCTCTTCCGAAAAACGCAGAGAGCCTAGCGAGAGCAAAACAAAAAGTCTGCTTCATTTGAAGCAGACCTAAAAATTCAAATTTGGATTAGAACCGAGTGAGACCAGGCGCGAGCCCCCGTAGCGTACATGGCGTACGTGAGGGGGCGAGCAACGCCGTATCACGACGGTTATAATTCAAATTATCCGAGGGTTACCTCTACTTTGTGCACACCCTTCGTAAAGATCGGGGCAACATTAGAGTCGATTTCCTTGCCGTCAACCACCATCTTGGCGACACCCTTGCAAACGTGCTTCGGGTTCTTCACCGTGATCTGGTAGGTTGCACCACGGAACTTACGGGTAGCTTCGAAGCCATCCCACTTGGACGGGATGCAAGGATCCACCACGAGGCCCTTGTAGTTGGCGCGGATACCGATGATGAACTGCGTGGCAGCCTGGTACGTCCAGGTGGAGGTACCGGAGAGCCATGCGTTACGGCCCATGCCGAACTGTTTGTGTTCGTCGCCGAGGATGTTCTGCGGATAGCAATACGGTTCAGACTCGAAGATATCGAGAATTCCGTTCTTGGAAGCCGGGTTAATCTGGTTGTAATACTGGAAGGCATTGTCGCCACGGCCGAGAATCGTTTCGGCAATCATCACCCACGGGTTGGTGTGGAGGAAGATACCGCCGTTTTCCTTGGCTCCGGGAGGATAGGTGGAGATGCCACCCACGGCCGGTTCAAAGCCGCGGTAACCCGGAGTGGAGCTCTTCACGCCGTACTTGGTGTTGAGGAGCTTGTTCAGGCTGTCCATGCCCTGCTTAGCGCGGTCGCCGTAAGCGATGCCGGCGATGACCGGCCAGGACTGACCGTTACAGTAAATCTTGCCGTACTTGGCCTTGGCGACACCGTAGCCGTTGCCGTCCTTGTCGAACCAACGGGTCCACCACTTGCCGTCCCAGGCGCTCTTGTTGAAGGCGGCCTTGACGTCTTCGTACCAGCCCTTGTACATTTCCACAGCCTTCTTGTCGCCGAGGGCTTCTTCGATGTCCATCATTTCGAGCAAGGCCTTGGCGTACAGGGCGGTGTTGAAGGTGGATTCTGCACCGAGGGGCAAGTTCATGCAGTCGTTCCAGTCAGCAAAGCCGAGGAGCGGGAGGTTGTGCTTGCCGAGGTGTTCACGGGTGAACTTCAGGGCGCGCTTCAAGTGTTCGAGGACAGTGCCCTTCGGGCGGTCCTTGCGCTTCTTGCCGGCGACGTAGAACGGGATCTCTTCCTTGAGGAGGTCCATCTTGCCGGTTTCCTTGAGGTAAGAAGCCACGGTGAGGATGATCCAGAGGTGGTCATCGCCGTACCAGTCGGCATACATCGGATTGCCCTTGGCATCCTTGACGCCGGCCTTTTCGCGGGAGTCACCGGCGTTCGCTTCGTTGCCGTTGTCTTCGGCGAGGGCGAGCGGGGCGTACTGGTGCATGGCGTTACCTTCGGGGCGCTGCACGGAGATGAGGTTCTTGGTGAGGACCAAGGCTTCTTCCGGCATGTGGCTCATCACGCCCATCAAGTCCTGCGTGGAGTCACGGTAACCGATACCGCGGCTGGTGCCGTAGCCCAGCTGGTACAGGGACAGGTAGCGGCTCCAGTTCTTGGTGGTGTGGCACTGGCGCGGGTTGTGGACGTTCACCATCGTGTTGAAGGAGGCGTCCGGAGTCTTCACCTGGATCGTGGAGAGGTAGTTTTCCCAGAACTTGGCGAGTTCGTCGAAAGCCTTGTCGACGTTCTTCAAGTCACGGTACTTGGCGATGGCCTTGGCAGCAACCTTGAGGCTCTGTTCCTGACCGAGCTGGGTGCAGCAGCGGAAGGTCTTCTTCGCGGCAATCTTGCCACCGTGAATCATGAGGGCAGCGATGTTGTCGCCACGGTCGCATTCACTGTTGGAAAGTTCCTTGTTGGCGAGGCTGAGCGGAGCGGCCCAAGAGCCCATTTCGTTGGCACCGAGGAACACGCGGCGGTCACCGTCGAAGCTACCGACCTTGCAGTTGGCGGTCACGTAGTTCACGGCGTAGTCACGCTTCATGTAGGCATACTGTTCGAGCACCACATGGCCGTCCTTTTCCCAGTGGCCCTTGAGGGTCATGGTCTGCGGGACCCAGTCGGCGTTCGTGAGCTGCTTTTCGGCTTCGAAGTGGCTGAATTCATAAACCGGGATGATGTCCACTTCCTTGGCGGCACCACCGAGGTTCGTCACCTGGATGTCCTGGAGAAGCGTGTTGGAACCCGTCGGCACGAAAATCGTCACCTGAGTACGCAGCCCGCAGCATTCGGCAATCCAGCGCATGTAAGAAAGACCCACGTGGCATTCCCACTTGTCCATCTTGGTGAGGGTGGGAACGACAAACGGAGAGAACACCTTGTAGCCCTTGGCTTCCTTGATACGGACATAGATGGTGCTGGCCTTGAAATCGGAGCACGGCATCTGGGCGATGTACTTGGTGATACGGTTCAGGGCGGGGTCGCCCTTGCAAACCAGGGTACCGCCGGTAGTATCCACGATACCGCCGAAGTTCAAAGTACCAACATAGTTGCACCACTTGATCGGGGTTGCCGGCGTGGTGAGCACGTATTCTTTTGCAGCATCATCGAAGTAGCCGTACTGGGCGGCCGGAGCCTTCTTGGAGGCGACCTTCTTGACACTCTTCTTCTGTTTTGTAGCCATTGTATCTCCGTGAGAGGGGGTTGTTAAATTTTTAGACGAGAGACGAGAGACGAGAGACGAGAGAAAGAAGCTAAAAAACTTTTCTATTTCACGCGAAGCGTCATTTTAAATCTTTCGTCTCTCGTCTGTAGGGCGAAGCCCGTTCTTTCGTCTAACCTTTTTGGTTGAAGTTCTCGAAATCGCGGTTACCGAAGTTGATGTAGAAGTAGCCGTCGAGCTTCTTGTTGCGGATGGGGTCGCGCAAGATGCCAATAGCGGCGCGCACGTACTCGCGCAAGATGCCAATAGCGGCGCGCACGTACTTGAGCTCCACAAGGATGTGGTCACGGCTCATGCAGTTGAGGAACGGGCCTTCGGGGTAGAGCGTGGGGCGCGGTTCCTCGGCTATCATCTTTTCGAGGTTCTCGATTTCCTGCACCAGGCGGCGCTCATGCACCTCCAGCGTACGGATGAGCTCCTTGTTCTCGGCGCCGAAGAGGAAGGCGAACCCGAGCGTACGCGGGTCATCGTTAAACCCGGTCAGGTGCTTGAGGACTTCCTTGCGGAGAACTTCCCTACCCTTGTCTGTAATATTGAAAACCATGCGTTCGGGGCGGTTGCCGTCGCGCTCGGAACGGCCCACAATGCACTCGTTCTTCTCGAGAGTCGTGAGGCGGTTATAAACGGTCGACGTACTGAGGTTCGCCCAACGGTCCAGTTCGCGGTCACGGATTTCCGTGATGATATCATAACCGCTACGTTCGTGTTCCAGGATAAGGCCCAGGAGGACCAGGTCGTATCGATTCATGCATGTACCTTCTATTCAATAAATATTCCAAGTTGGAATATACACAGAATATACTCTTTATTTTGAAAATGGACAAAAAAAAATGTTTTTTTGATAAAAAAATCCCTAATTTTTCAAGGGAGTCCCCTCGACAAGCTTCCAGGAGATGCGTTCTACAACTTTTTCCCAATTCCCACGCGTCATCGCAAACGAATAGGAATCATCGGTTGCGGCAATCCCGTAAGCCAGAATGCGCCCGTCCGCCACCGAAACGACGCTATACGCCACATGCAGGTTCAAATGCTTGTTGTTCAGGCACCCTCCTCCGGGACAGGGGGAAATATACCTCGAGAACATCACCGGATGCACGACAAGGACAACGCCATCCACGCCCTCGAGCTTCGCGACTACGGGCAGGGGAATCTTGACCAGCACATCGCGCAGTTTCATCGGAACAATTTCCACGGCACCGTCATCGATAATCTTGACGGAATGGCTCACCGGAGAGCTGATGGCAAGCACGGTATCGAGGTAGCCCGCGAACCACTGGCGAAAGTCGTCCTGGCTGCCGAAATCATCCAGCACATCGTCTTCGTTGGAAGCATAGGGCATGGTCGACAGCACCGTAAACCGCGCAGGGGCCTCTTTCCATTCCGGGTCGACCGAGACATGCGGCCCGGAACACCCCGCAAGCAAAAGTACACCCGTAAGCAAAGAAAAAAACAATCTCTTCATAGGAATTCCCTATCAATACCTGGGTTTCCAGAACCGGATGCCTATACCGGCACTGAACGTCCACTGCATATCGTCCCAATACTTGTCGTTGTCGCCATTCCTGTACGGGTCTTCACACCGACCGTAGCCGTCGGAGAATCCATCCGGATCCCAGTAAGTATCGCGGCAGTAATTCTCGACGAAATTCATGCGCGCCTGGATATGCGCGGTAATATCCCAACTACTTGAAATCGGGAAATAGTAAGTTCCCTGGAAAGCGAGCGTCCAGGACTCGTCGTCGAGGTTGGCTTCAGGCATATCCTTGTCCAACGGATACGTATCGATATAGCTGAGCCCGAACAGTACATCCAAAGTAAATATCTTCTTGGGGCCAAGCATCAGGCCGCCCATAAGCGTGTAGCCCTTCTCGGACACGGAGCCGCCCTTGTTGTTGTCGCCGAACGCCATGAAGTACTGGTACTGGAACACCACACTGCGCCAAGACGCCTTGAGGCCAAAAGTCAGCATGTTGGACACATCAAAGTTGTCGTCAAAACCATTCGTAGATGTCACGGGAATGCCGAACATCGCCATGCCCGAAAGAGCCACCCACACGTTGCGTTCCGCCTTCTCCTGCTCGATAGCGCGCTCGCGGTTTTTCTGCTCAATTTTTTCGTCATCCGCCTTGGCAAGCTTTTTCTCTTCTTCTGTCGGGTCCGCAAAGCCGGGCATCTGCGTCTCGATAAAGCCGCGGTACAGCGTTTCCGGATACTTCTTGAAGAATTCCGCCTTCTGTTCGCCGAGCCACGACGTATCGCAGGTAAAGGCAGGCTTGATGCTACAACGGTACGGCCAATCGTATTTCGCCCTCAGGTACTTATAAAATAACAGCAGCATGTCCTTGTCTTCGCGAGAGCCCTCCGCCTCGGCGACGGCATTTTCCATATTCTCCACCGACATCGCGGCGAGAGCATTCTTCTCGTCGTCCATGTTGTACTTGTCTAGACCGTCCTTGCCTTCCCATGTCGCGTTGACTTTTTCATATTCCCTGATGTACTGGAGAACATTGTTGAACAGTCCGAAATAATACTGGTAGGCCAAGCGTTCATCGAGCGAGAACAGGGGCTTGCCTGGAAGGGCGGCCTCGCCACACCTCGCGAACAAGAACAACGAATCGGAGTACGCCTTGAAGCATTCGGCCTCCTCCTCGGCACCGGACTCCCCTTCGGCCACCGTAAAGAACAGTACGGAAACCTTGTAGTTCGAGCGCTTTCCAGCGCATGTCTTGAACTGCTTGGCCAGTTCACGCTTGCGCATAGCGAAACTGACGCTGTCGCTATCGCAATTAAAAACTTCAATGGAAACGGTGTCGCTACCTTCAGGCGCGTCATACGCGAAGTAGAACTCGGCAAAGGAGAAAGAAAGGGCAACAAGCACCCACAGAATAACTTTATTAACCATATCCCTAATATAACTTAAAAAGCACTTTGTCTAAAAAAATATCCCCGCAACCTTGCGGTCACGGGGACATTTTTTTGTTAGGAGGAAATCTAACTAAACAAGGAGACTAAGCCTTGTTCAAACGATCCTGGATCATGTCGATGATTTCGGAGAGTTCCTTCGGGAGGTGTTTTCCTTAACATCGGCGAGTTCCTTCTTCCAGCCTTCCACGTCAACCTTCGTGATTTCCGGGAGAGTTTCCTTGTAGTAGTCGGCGAGGCCTTCAGTATTGATGGCGCCGTCCTTCGGCATGTAACCGATCGGAGTTTCCTTGGCGTTATCGACACCGTTGCAGCGGTCGAAGATCCAAGCGAGCACGCGGCTGTTGTCGCCGTAACCCGGCCACATGAAGCCACCCGGGAGCTTCTCGTTGTTGGCATCCTTGCGGAACCAGTTCACGTAGAAGATCTTCGGAAGCTTGTCTTCAGTGGACTTCTTGCCGATTTCGATCCAGTGCTTGAAGTAGTCACCCATGGTCGCGACGGATCTTACCGACTTCAGCAGCGTTGATGGTGGAAGCAGCGGTGATTTCAGAACCCACGATGGAGCCCAGGAACACGCCGTGGTTCCAGCTGAGGGACTGGTGGACCAGCGGGATGGTGGACGGACGACGGCCACCGAAGAGGATTGCAGAGATAGGCACGCCGGCAGGATCTTCCCATTCCTTGGCAATGCAGGGGCACTGGTTGGCCGGAGCGGTGAAGCGAGCGTTCGGGTGAGCCATTTCTTCGCCCTTGGGAGCCTTGTCCTTCGGGAGAGCGTCACGGGTGTTGCCCTTCCAGTCGACGAGCTTGCCCTTGGCCGGGTAGCCGATGCCTTCCCACCACACGTCGCCGTCTTCAGTGAGAGCGCAGTTCGTGTAGATCGTGTTCTTTTCAGCAGAGATAAGAGCGTTCTTGTTGGATTCTGCAGAAGTACCCGGGGCAACGCCGAAGAAACCGGCTTCCGGGTTGATAGCGTAGAGACGGCCATCCTTACCAAACTTCATCCATGCAATGTCGTCACCGATGGTTTCGACCTTCCAGCCCGGGATAGTCGGGATGAGCATGGCGAGGTTCGTCTTACCGCAAGCAGAC
>CADBLC010000202.1 GCA_902795385.1 Fibrobacter succinogenes
TTGCGGAACTTGACCTGGCATTTCTCGCAGCGGCAACTCCAGTTCTGGAGC
The DNA here is from genome assembly GCA_902795385.1 of Fibrobacter succinogenes. Classification (GTDB taxonomy): domain Bacteria; phylum Fibrobacterota; class Fibrobacteria; order Fibrobacterales; family Fibrobacteraceae; genus Fibrobacter; species Fibrobacter succinogenes_P. Next base: position 52 of record CADBLC010000202.1, read on the forward strand.
CCGCCCTTCTCAAAATAAAAATGCGGTTCGTCCCAGAAAATCGTGCTTACTTTGGTCGCACAGACGGATTCAATCCACTTGTGCATGTAGGCGCGGAACTCCGGATGGTTCGGGCAGGCGGCCACCTTGGGCTTGCCGTCTAGCGCCACCTGGCACAAGTCGTGGTTGCGTGCGGTGAGTTCCGAATACGCCTCGCCGCCAAACACACGGCCTACACCCCACGGGTTCACGTAGACTGTCAGACCGAGCTCTGCGGAGCGGTCCACGATTTCCTTCATGGTGTCAAAGTAATATTGCTGGTCTTCTTCGCTCCAGGTGTGGAGCACCGCGTTGAATCCTGCGGCCTTGATGTCGGCCATGTCGGCAAGCGCATGCTTTGGCGAGCGCACTCCGAAATAGCTAACGCCCTTGATCATGTTTCTGCCCACTGCGGGGTCGGCGTACGGAGCAGAACCTGTTCCAGCGTCTCGTTCCACTCGTCCTCGTCGGCGGGGCGGCGGATCCAGTATAGGCTCCCGTCGCTCTTTTCGACGGGCATGTCGTCGGGGACAATCTCCACAATCCAGGATTCAGGAATCGCCTCGTGCAGCTTCTTGCTGAACTTGAGGTTTACGTCCTTGGCCCTGTCGGCGTGGTCGAACACGATGAGCGCGGGAGACTCGCCTTCGATGAGGGCGGTTTCCAAAATGTCCTGCGCGTCTTCGATGGAATTGCAGGTGTACATCGTGGCGTCGTCGGCCATGTCGTTCTGCAACAGCCAGCGGAGAGTCCATTGACTCATCTTGTCCAGGCTGCCTGGCGATGACGGCGTTATGAAGAATATGTGTCCCACGGGCGTAAAAATAGGTTATTTAGGGCGATTTGTGGATAAACAAAATGACCTATTTTTGCATTTTCTTTTCTATGACAAACTTGTAACCGACTTATCCACAGAAAATCGCCAAGATGTTTTTTCGGCCGGATAAATTGCTACATTCTAGACATGTTTCCAAACCTCGGCGAATTCAATCTTGTCTCGAAAATCCTCGAAAATCGCGTCGCCCTGACCGAACGTTCTCCCCAGTTTAGGGGGTGGCTCCCCGTCGGTGACGACTGTGCCATCTTTGACGGGTGGCTCGTGACCAAGGACCTCTCCGTGGAAGGGACGCATTTCCGCCTCGACTGGTCTTCGCCGGAGCAGGCGGTGGAAAAGCATATCGTCTCGAACGTCTCGGACATCTCTTCCATGGGAGGCCGCCCGCGCCTTGCGCTGTTTGGCCTGTGCGTGAACAAGAGCTGGAGCGCAGAAGTGCGCGACCGCGTGGCGAAGGCGGTATCGGAAGGCTTTGCGAAGCGCGGGATTACGCTGATTGGCGGCGATACGGTTGCGGGCGATGTCGGCATGTTCTCGACGACGCTCCTGGGCGAACAGGTGGCCGCGACTCCGCTCCTCCGCAGTGCCGCAAAGCCCGGCGACTCGGTTTACGTGACGGGGACGCTCGGCAAGTCGGCTGCCGGCCTGTGGCTGCTCATGAACCATCCGGAAGACGCGGCGGAATTCCCCGAGCTTGTGCGGTTCCACCTCTGTCCCGAAATCGACGAAAGCATGGGCGAGCGCCTGGTTCGCGCTGGCGTGGACGGGGCCTGCATGGACATAAGCGACGGGGTTTCCTCGGAACTGAACCATTTGGCGCTCTCGTCGGGCGTAAAAATCGAAATCAGCGAGGATTTGCTCCCCGTCGATGCGGAAGTGTGCCGCATGTCACGGCGGTATGGCCTAAATCCGCTTGATTTCGCCATGAATGGCGGGGAGGAATATGGACTTTTGTGTTCTGTTTCTTTCAAAAATGATATATTTCAGTTAGATAGTGTCCCCGGGGACGTCACCAGGATAGGCTCGGTTAGCGAAGGCGCCGGTGTGTTCATGGCCCGTCCGGACGGGGAAAAAGTTTCAGTCAACGCTCAGGCTTGGTCGCATTTATGATAACAAATACAAAGATGAACTTGGGAGAATTGCTGCTTCGCCAGGGCGTCCTGGATGAAGACCAGCTGAACCACGCCATTTCGGAACACAAGCGCACGGGCATGGCCCTCGCCAAGATCCTCATCCGCCTCGGGATGGTCAGCGAGGATACCCTCACGAGCATCTTGGGTGTGCAGATGCAGTCCACCACCAAGATGCGTATCGGCGAAATGCTTCTCGCCCAGAAGTACATTACGCACGAGCAGCTGGACAAGGCGCTCGAGACGCAGAAGACGACCGGCAAGCGCCTGGGCCGCACTCTCGTGGACCTGGGCTTCATGCCCGAAGAACGCCTGGTCGAAATCCTTTCGCGCCAGTTCGAAGTCCCTTACGTGAAGCTCGACAACTTCGCCATCGACGCCGACGCGTATACCTACCTGCCCGAAGACCTTTGCAAGACTTACAAGGTGGTGCCGCTGTACGTTTCCAAGACGGAAGACGGCCGCCGCATAGTGCGCGAGTCCATGACGCTCGCCATGACGGACCCCACCAACATGCGCGTCATCAACATCGTGAAGTTCAAGGTCAAGATGGAAGTGGACGTGGTGATGGCGTCCGATTCCGATGTGCAGAAGGCCATCGAGCGCGTGTTTGCCGGCCACGGCTCGCAGGAAGAATCCCTTGCCGAGTTGATTGGCGAGACCAAGGACGGCGAGGAACTGGAAACCGTCGAACGCGGCCAGGGTGGTAGTGACGAGCCCGAACTGAGCGACGAAGAAGGCCGCGCGGTCGTGAAGATCGTGACGACGCTTATCCACGAAGCCATTGCCCGCCACGCTTCCGATATTCACCTGGAACCGCAAGAGACGTTCCTCAAGCTTCGCTACCGCATTGACGGTGATCTGCAGGTGCAGCCGCCTATCCCGGCGCGCCTCATGCCGCAGATTCTTTCCCGTATCAAGCTTCTGTCCAAGATGGACATCGCCGAAAAGCGTAAGCCTTTGGACGGCCGCTTTACCGTGCGTTACAAGGGCTCCGAAGTCGACCTCCGTGTGAGCTCGTTCCCGATTTCCCTGCGTAAGCGCGGCGTGTGCGAAAAGATCGTTATGCGTATCTTGGACCCGAACTCGGGTCAGTTCCCGCTGAAGGACATGGGCTTCGACCCGCGCGTCCTCAAGCAGTTCATCGACGCCATTAACGCTCCTAACGGCATTGTGCTCGTGACCGGTCCGACGGGTTCCGGTAAGTCTACCACGCTTTACGCCTCTATTCGTGAGATTCTTGACAGTACGATCAATATTTCTACCATGGAAGACCCGGTCGAATTGAATATCGACGGCGTGAACCAGGGACAAATTAACAATGCGGCGGGCTTTACCTTCGCCGCGGGCATCCGCGCCCTGCTCCGTCAGGACCCGGACGTCATCATGATCGGTGAAATGCGTGACCAGGAGACATCGTCCATGGCTATCGAAGCCGCTCTGACGGGTCACTTGGTCTTCAGTACGTTGCATACAAACGATGCTGCCGGCGCCTTCCCGCGTTTGCTCGAAATGGGCCTGGAACCGTTCCTTGTGTCTACCGCTATCAAGGGCGTGCTCGCCCAGCGTCTTGTGCGCCGCATCTGTAAGTATTGCAAGGAACCGGTGGAAATTTCGCAGGCCATGCGCGACGAACTCCACCTGTCTCCCGAAATGCAGTTCTACCACGGCCGCGGTTGCGAAAAGTGCGACGGCTCGGGTTACAAGGGACGTTGCGGTATCTACGAGTTCCTGGTGCCGAACGAGACGGTGCGTAACCTCATCATCAAGCGTTCTTCGGGCGACGTGATCAAGCG
>CADBLC010000203.1 GCA_902795385.1 Fibrobacter succinogenes
TACCAGGGCTGGATAAATTCCACGGCGAGGCCCGGGGTCATCAGCTTCTGGACGGAACCGGCCTGTTTGGCGCCGGCGAGGTATTCTTTAATGCTCATAGTTATTTCCATGAATTAAGGTTTATTTCCGGGGTAAAAATTACAAATTCTAGGGGCCGTGGTAATGCCAAACAACAAAAAAGTGTTTACAAAACGGAACCTTGGAAAAAATTGTACTATCTTTTAGCTTATGAACAAGCTCGTTGCCCACATGATTCCCGGACTGTTGGTCATTGTCGCCTTTATGGCCGTAAAGGCCTTTTTTGTCCCTATCGAAGTCACTTTTGAATCCTGGTTCGTCTACCTGAGCGCCGCGGTCTATATACTGGCGGTTGTAATCCCGTGCGTCATCTACTTCCTGCGCACCCCTCCCGGAATAGACCATAAGTAATAAGTTTTTTGGGGGGAGGAAAATGAACAGAATTCTATTGTTCTGTGTGGCGGTTATTTCCGTTTTGCTGTGTAGCTGTACCGTAAGGGAAATGGCCTTGTCCGAGGGCGAGTTCGAAGCCCCTGTTCCGCATAATTTTATCGGTGTGGGCCGTTTTTTGCCGGAAGGCTCTTCTATAAACAGCATCGCCCTCTCGGGAGCCTATGTCCCGGATGCGTCGTTGCGTATTCGCGGGGTTTATAACGATCCTGGCGAATGTGGCGATGAATATGATGACTGCTTTTTTGATAAGAGCCGGATAGATTTCCGTTACAACTTGGACCGCTTTCCGGTGATGGCGTCTTTCACGCGTCTCTACAAGAGCCGTATGGCCATTGCGGGTTTTGGAGCCGGTATCAGCAAGTACATGTACGGCCGGTTTATTTTCGGCATGAACGTCCGGAATTATGAACTGGGTATGTACGGGGACATCGGCTACGGATTTGGCAAGGGGGCGTACTCCTACGAACAAAGAGTTTATAGTTTGATGGGTACGACTGAATACGGGAAATCGTCGTATTCCGACAACTCCATCGGGCATTTTGTATCGGCGTTTGGCGGTTTCTTTTCGCTTTACCACGGTAATTTTGGCGTGACCTATTCACCTGCACTGTATGCTCCATGGCGTCGCCGGGACCTCCCGATAACGGAGAGCTTTGAAGATTTTGATATTTTCTTTGATTTCCCGAAAATCGTGAGCCAGTATGTAGGCCTTTCTTACTGGTTTATGGACCATTGGAAGATTTCTTACGGGGGAACGTTCCTGACTCCGGTCAGATTTAATGATTTTGTCGTGTTGGGCAACGCTTCGGTGAGTTATTGGTTCTAGGGGGTGGACATGGCTAGGTTAGTTTCTTTGTTCGTGATTCTCGGTTCCATGCTGCTTGCCGGTTGCGCTTCTTCCCAGGGGAAGGGGATTCTCAATGTGAAAACTCCATCTGGCAAGAATGAATATGTGGTGCAGGTGGATTCCATTGTCAAGGTTGTAAAAGGAGACGACAATCCGATAGATCTCGATTCGGGTGATTACCGCGTAAGAGTTTCTTACGTGGGGCATACGGTAGTCGATACGATGGTCCACGTGAAGGGTAAGCCGGAAAATGCCGAATGGAATGCCTGGATGGGTGGCATGGCCGTAGGAACCGGGCTCATGACGCTTGTCTGGACTAAGGCGTGGCTGTTTTTGGTTCCGATTACGGTGAGTATCTCGACGTTCTTGATAACGTTCCCGGAGAAGACGGTCGTCAATGCCGTATACAAGAACGAGGAACCGCTCCACCTTTACAAGCTGGACCAGTCGTATATGCGCGTGCACAGGCTCCACTTGATGCTGGGGGCATCCGAGAAACACGGAGTGACCGGCGTAATCAATTCCGTAGGCGTGTGCTACGATGCCGCCTTGCAGATGCTCTGGGTCCAGAGTGACGAGAATTCGCTTGTCTACCCGCTGGATATCAAGAAGGATGTCGAGATGTGCGTGCTTGAAAATGGCACGTTGTACTGCGATGCGAGCCAAAATCAGTTTTTCGAGAAGCTTCCCTGCCAGTAGGGATGCCGCATTTTTTCTATCTTTGGCCCCATGTTAAAAATCGGAGTGATGGCTTCCGGTGGCGGAAGCAATTTTAAAGCTATTATTGACCATATCGGCGAGGGAGACCTCGAAGCACAGTGCAAGTTTTTGATTACGAACAACGGAACGTGCGGTGCCGTAGAACATGCGAAAGAGTACGGGATTCCCGTGTACCATATTTCGGGGAAAACTCATCCGGTAGCCGCGGAATACGAGGCCGCGTTGATGGATGTGCTCAATCGCTATGATGTGGACCTTTTGATTCTGGCGGGGTACATGAAGGCTTTGCCTGTTTGCATTGTTCGCCGTATGGAAAACCGCATTTTGAATATCCACCCGTCACTGTTGCCCAAGTATGGGGGCAAGGGATTCTGGGGAATCCATGTGCACGAGGCTGTAGTTGCCGCGCACGAGAAGGAATCCGGAGCGACGGTACACCTGGTGAGCGAAGAAATCGACCAGGGGCGCATCCTTGCCCAGGCGAAGGTGCCCGTTCTGCCCGATGATACGCCGGAAGTGCTTGCCGCCCGCGTACTCGAGCAGGAACACAATCTGTACTGGAAGACGATTAGGGATTACGCGGCCCAGCTATGAAATTCAAACTGCCCGCATTCCTGGAAAACGTCGAGACCCCGGTAGAAGGTGAGGTGGCGCTGCGCAAGTATGCCGCCAATCCGCTCGCGTTTGGCGGTGACGGCGTTGGCGGTAACGGCTCTCTCGACCTTTTTGCTTCGGCAGCGGCGGGGGAGAACGTTCTGGTTGTCGGGATAGACGAGGTGGGTCGCGGTCCGCTTGCCGGCCCCGTGGTAGCCTGTGCCGCCGTGCTCAAGGCTCCGGACATCATGCCCGAACTGAACGACTCCAAGAAGCTCACGCGCCCCAAGCGCGAGGCGATGTACGACGCGGTGAAGGACGCGTGCGCCTGCTATGCGATTGCGAGCGCGAGCGTGGAAGAAATTGACGAGATGAACATCCTGGAAGCGGACTTCCTCGCGATGCGCCGCGCATTGCAGGCGCTGGGCATGCCCGGCCTGAACGAAACCGCCCCCGAAATCCCCATCGAAGTGAAAGGCTCGTTCTCGTCTAAGATATTCATCGCCGTAGATGGCAATTTGAAAATCCGTGGCGTCCCGGCCGAGAGCCAGATGCCTATTGTCAAGGGCGACGGCCGTATTGCGAGCATCTCGGCGGCTTCCATCCTCGCGAAAGTCTTCCGTGACCGCTATATGGACAAACTAGCGGAGACGTATCCGGGCTATGGATTCGAGGTCCATGCGGGATACGGCACCAAGGCACACTTGGACGCCATACGTAAACTCGGATTTACTCCGGCGCACCGCAAAAGCTTCCATCCGAAAAGCCTTTAGCCCCTCCTCCCTGCTAAACACTGTTTGTACAAGTTTTTTTTCTTTTCTGCGGCTTTTCCGCGGAATGAATTTGCTACATTTTTCTTATGTAGTTAAACAGCCTTTTGGGAGGTTCTTTTGAACAATTCCATTCCTATAGTCCAAATGGTGATGCAGTCCGACATCGCCACTATTGTCGTACTTTGCATTTTGGCCGTGATGTCCCTGGGTTCTTGGGGCATTATCATCGTGAAATACATCGCCTACCGCCAGAGCAAGCGCGCCAATGCGGAATTCTTCCGCAAGTTCAGCACGGTGACCCAGTTCGTGCAGCTTCAGGGACTATGCGAAACCGGTGACGACAGTGCGCTCCGCCGCCTGACCGCCGAAGTTCTTAAGGAAGCCTCCAAGTTCAGTAACTTCGTGAGTTACGAC
>CADBLC010000204.1 GCA_902795385.1 Fibrobacter succinogenes
ACCTTTTCGCCAACGATGTCGAAAGTCTGTTCGAAGCTGATGTTCTCGTCGTGGCCAACGTCGGGCTTGGTGCTCGGCGTGTAGAGCGGCTTTTCGAGCTTTTGGCAGAGCTGCATGTTGGAGGGGAGCACGTGACCGCAGATGCGGCCCGTCTTCTGGTAGTCCTTCCAGCCGGAACCCACGATGTAGCCGCGGACGATGCATTCCACGGAGTGGCGATGAGCCTTCTTCACGATCATGGAGCGACCGCGGAGGTAGTCGGCGTGCTTCTTGAGCACTTCCGGATACTCGTTCACATCGGCGGTGATGAGGTGGTTCTTCATGCCGAGGTGCTTGAACCAGAACAGCGAAAGCTGGTTGAGGATTTTGCCCTTACCAGGGATCGGGGTGGGGAGCACCACGTCAAAAGCGGAAAGACGGTCGCTGGCGACCATCGGTAATGGGGGTTTCAAATTTTAGACTCATAGTGCATGTAAATATAGCAAATCGATAGGTGATTTTGCTATTTTCTAAAAAAACGGTAGAATATGAACGTATTTAAAACAGCCCTATTTTCCCTGATTGCCGTAACCCTCAGCTTTGCCGCCCCGGCACCGAAATCCTCGGCCGCCGCAGCAGCACCCGCGGCACCTGCCAAGCAGGAACAGAAGTCGACCGGACTCTCGGTTTCCCCCGAAGAGATGATCATTTTGATGGCCCTGTTGCAGAGTCCCGTATTCAAGGACAATTTCGTACAGTCGTGCTCGGCCCAGTCTACCGAATGGCTCGGTGCCGCCCAGGCGGATAAGTCGTGTCAGTGCGCTTTCGACAGGCTAATCGGTGACAAGGACGCCATGGCCAAGATTCTCGGGTCCGTATCCGCCGACGGCAGCAACGTCGATATCTCCAAGTGGGGATTCGGCGTGGTGGAACCCTGCCTCCCGAAGGATTTCCCTGCCGAGATGGACGGCGCCTTTGTGAAGGAATGCCTGAAGCAGAAAGATTTGGACAAGCAAGTCTGCACCTGCATGCTCAAGTCCGTCAAGAAGGACTACACGGTGCATTCCCTGATAAAGACTGCTTTTGAAGACCAGAAAAAGTTGGAACTGGACATCACCTTGAAGGCTGCCCAGTGCCTGGCCAAGTAAAAACTATTTCTTGATGTAGAGCCTGCTTTCGGTGCGGCCCTGCACCTTGCCCCTTACGATGTAGCGGCCTTGCGGCAGCGCGTCTACGCTCTTGCCCATGTAGTGACCGTTCAGGTCGAATACGCCGACGGTCTCGGATACGCTACGGAACTGCGGTGCGGTAGCCAGGCGCGTTGTCGACGAACTGCCGGGCGAGTACTTGTCCCAGCCGGGCATGTCTTCGATCGTGATGATTCTCTCGTCGGCCAGGTTGCTCTTCCATACGGCATCGCTAGTCTGTGCGGGCCACTTGCCGCTCCAGGTGCTGTACCACGGCATCCACCAGCTCCATACGGCCTCGTCGGTGTGCATGTTGTTCACGTCGGGGATGGGGCCGTTCTCGCTGAGCGCGACAATCTTCTTTGCGCCGGTCGCGGTCTTGTACTTTTCAAAAGCGCTCGCGTTGCTGGAATGGTCGTTGTCGTCGTTGTAGATGTCGATGGAAATCACGTCGTAGTATTCGCTACCCGGATCCCAGGCGGTAACTGCGCTGCCTTCGGGGTTGTACACCCAGATTAAGTTCTTGACGCCTTTTTCCTTGACCATGCGGTCGTATACAAGGCGGTAGAGGGCCGCGAACTGCTCGCCCGAATTGATGCTCCACCAGAACCACTTGCCGCCGGCTTCGTGCAGCGGGCGGAAGATGCCTGCTACGCCTTCTTTCTGCAGGGCCAGGAAGTATTCGGCGATGTGGTCGATGTCCGCGATGATTCCCTTGTACGCATCGCTTTCGGTGTTCCATTCGGTGGTGCCTGTTTTGAAGGCTGTGGCGAAGTCGAACGTCGTGTATCCCTGGCCGTTGTCTGCACCCTGGATGTAGAACGCGTCGTCCTTGTCCAGCGGGTCTTTCCAGTGCCAGGTGAATGCGGGAATGCCGCCGGCCTTCCAGAGGGATTTCGCGAGGGAGACACCCTTCTCGGTGACTTCCGTGTACCAGGATTCAGATGCCTTGGGGCCTGTTGCGAAAAGGAAGTCCACGCCTACGAGCGCGGGGTACTTTCCGCCGTGCGTATAGATGTACTGCACGTCGGCATGCGTCTTGAAGTCGGCATCTTTTTCATAGTCGGTCATGTCGCCGGTCATGATTCCGCTGATGGTCTTTTTGCCGAAGTTCTCTACGAGGAAACTGTACAGCTTGACCGCGGCTTCGGTCGCGCCCGGCGTGACGGGCTTTGTACTCAGATTGAACGCGATGGATTCGTAGTCGGAAATTTCGATGTAGTCGAGGTAAATCCATCCCCACGACCTTTCGATGGCGATGGTGTTCGCGCCTGCCTTGAGCGTGACGGCGGTGGACACGTCTATCCACGTGTCCGACTTTTCGAAATCAATGTTCCCGGCGGTAGCTCCGTTTACCTTCAGAAAGTTCTGCTTGTAGTCGGGAGCCTTGTAGTGCAGCGTGAGCGTGTACTTGCCGGCAGTTTCGACGGTCACGTTGTCGAACGTGATGTTGCCGGATTCCATGCTGGCGTAGCCCGTGCCCGAGGCGTCGCTGTCGGTGACGGCCTTAGCGCCGTCGGAAAGCGTTGCCGATTCGCCCTCGTACTTGGCGGCGAATGTTGCCGTGGCGAGGGCCGTGCTTACAATGACAATGTTGCGAATATCCATGCGGACTCCTTTTTTTGTTGAAATTACATTTTTTTTGACAATAAAGGGAACGCCGCTTTTGACGAAAAGACGTGATTGATAATACGGATTTATGGATTTTGAGCGAAAAAGGGCAAAAATGCTTGCATGAGCGTGTTCCGTAGCGTATATTTGAAGTGAAGGAGATTGACATGAAAAAGATTTTAGTTTGTGGGGCGGCTCTGTCGCTTTTGCTCTTGGCCTGCGGGGACGATTCGTCTTCCGGGCCAGATCCGGTGACCGGAGGAAATGAATCCGGCACCGAAATCGATTCCTCTGCATCCCAGATTCCGGAGTCTTCGGGCATGGGTGCTGTATCCAAGGCTGATGACGACAAGTCTTCGTCATCGACGGTACCGGCTTCCAGCGAAACAATCCCCGGTTCAAGTGCCGGTGTTCCGGAATCTTCGAACGGGACCTCGCCGGAGTCCTCTGGCGGGACGACTCCGGAATCTTCTTCGTCGGTGTTGGCTCCGACGCAGAATGCCAAGGACATTGTCGCAGATTGTAACGACGGACTGGACGAGAACAACGCTGTGAGCCCGGCTCCTGCCGACACCGTGGTAAAAACGTTGCTTGTCGAGGTGGAGGTAGATGGTCCTGGCGCAACGCCTCCTGTGGCGTATAAGTACTATGGCTCGGACGGCTTTGTAACATATGTCGCGGAACGCGTGATGATGCCGTGCGGGATTTCCATAACGGGCATTACGGTATCGGCCGTGGGCGACACGCTTTTCGCCAAAGTCAGTGTGGACCCTGACGCCCCGATAACCAACTGCATATGCAATACGCGTGTCTCGTTCAAGATAGAGAAGGACAGCCGTTTTACCCAGGCGACCCGTCTGGTGATTGACGATAACCGGCTCATGACCTACAGGATTGTTTCTGAGAAAATTGACCCTGTCGTGGATGATAAAATACAGAATAGGGTCCTCGCCGGAAAGTGCATGGTTGAAGAAACCGCTTCCGAGAAGATGAGAATCTATGGGGCGGCTCCTGCCGCGAGTAATCCTCTCTATGCCAATCTTGTTCAAGACCCGGAGGGCTTTTATTACCTCCAGGTAGAAGATATCGAGGCGAATTGCGGCATTGGCCAGGCAAAAATGGTGCAGGAAATGCAAGGCGATACGCTGTTCATGAAATACGATAGTTCAAGTGAATTGTTACGCTGCATGTGCGTTTTCGACGAACTCAAGTTTGTGGTGTCGGATGAGAATGTCAATGCTACATACTTCTCGTTCAGTGGAATTGTTTACAAGATTGCCAGATTACAAAAATCCTTTTAGAGGCTAATATGAAAAAGTTGTTTATTTGTGGAGCGGCTTTGTCACTCATGATGATGGCGTGTGGTGATGAATCGTCTTCGGGTCCGGAGCCGTCGTCCTCGGGCTCGCAGAATCCCGAATCTTCTGCGGACGTAGGGTCCTCTTCTTCTGTGGCGGGTAACCCTGTGCAGAAGGTGAAGGTCAGTGGCAAGTGCATGGAATCCAAGGGAAATTCTAATATTCCAGGCGGAGACGGCCTGGCCCTGCCGCCGCATGCCATCATGGGGCAGGAAGAGGGTTCCGACAAGGTGATTGTTGCCGTGGACCATGTGATGATGCCGGCTTACAAGATTAGCGGGTTT
>CADBLC010000205.1 GCA_902795385.1 Fibrobacter succinogenes
TGGCGCAAGTTCTTGTGCATGCCGCCCTGGATAATCCCGAAGAACTGCTGGTCGTAACCGTGGATGGGCGGGTGCTCCTTGAGCCAAGCAAGCGCCTCTGCGGTCCACTTGAGCGTGAACTTGAGGCTATGTTCCGCTTCTTTTGCGGTGCTCGGGAAGGGCGTGCATTCGTCGAGCGCCATGATGATGTCGGCGCCGATTTCCCGCTGGGCGTTCATGACGCTTGCGGGGCTAAAGAAATGCTTTGAACCGTCCAGAATGCTCCGGAATTCCACGCCTTCGGGCGTGATTTTGCGGAGGTCCTTCAAGCTCCATACCTGGAATCCGCCGCTGTCGGTAAGCACCGGGCCGTCCCATGCCATGAACTTGTGAATGCCTCCCGCCTTCGCAATAAGCGGGGTAGTGGGGCGCAAGTACAGGTGGTACGTGTTCGCGAGGATGATTTCCGCCTTGATGTCCTTGAGCTGGGCGGGCGTTACCGCCTTCACGGTCGCCTCGGTACCCACCGGCATAAAGATGGGAGTGGTCACGTCGCCGTGGTCGGTGTGGACTACGCCCAGGCGGGCCTTGGACTTTTTGGAGGTTTTCAGGAGCTCGAAACGATTCATTTGGCGTAAAATGTAGAAAAAAACGCCCGTTGTCAATTTATCCATAGAGTTGTCTATGTTAAAGGGGTTATGTGGGCCAAAAAGGGATAGTTTAAGATTGAATGGGCCTACGCGTGTAGGCGCTGAGATGGAGTGATATATGGATTACAAAAAGGTCTGGAAAAAGGCCTCCTGCCTTTTGGCAGGTTTGGCCACGTTCGGCTTAGCCGACAACCCGATTTCAACTTACCATTACCTGGCGGACCCTTCGGCAGCTGCCGACGACAGTACCTTCTACATCCTGACCGATGTGGACGACTACAGCCCCCAGCAGAACTACAATTACGACATCGTGGGCCTTAACGCGTTCACTTCCCAGGACATGAAGAACTGGACCGACCACGGCATGATTTTCCGCTCCAAGCGCGAATTCGGGGATTACCCCAACAATACCTGGGCGTCCGGTATCGCCGTCCATAAGGGCAGAATCTACATTGTTTACCCCAACGGCGCCAGCGGCGTGGGCATGCTTACCGCGACAAGCATCGACGGCCCCTATACCGACCCCGTCAAGGAAACCCATGGCGTGAACTACATCGCCGCTTCCTATGGCTCCAGCGTGATAGGCGGCTGCGACGGCATTGCTCACTGCTTTGACCCGGGCATCTTTATCGAAGATGACGGAACAGGCTACGTGATTTTCGGCGGCGGTGAAAACGGTCAGCGCCCCTATGGCAACAACCTGGACATCATTAAGTTTACCGAGAACAACGGCAAGATTACTATCGACAAGAATTCCCTGACGCGCGTCAGTGCACAGAATTCCTTCGAAGCCCCCTATATCCACAAGAAGGGGAGCAAGTACTACTTGAGTTTCAATACACCTCCGCAGGTCATCGATTACGGCATGGCTGACAAGATTACGGGCCCTTACACGTTCGTTGGAACGGTCATTCCCGGAATCAGTTCTGTGCCCGATGCCCATAACGAGGGCGGCAACAACCACCAGGGCTTTGCCGAATTCCAGGGCAAGTGGTACGCCGTGTATCACGACCGCCGCCTGGTCACCGCGGATGAACATCCGGGTTCCTGTACCCAGTCCGGCCAGTGCACCAATAGCCCGAACAAGGAAAACCACAGAAGCGTGTCCATCGACGAACTCACCTGGAATGGCGACAAGATGAACAAGCTCACCTTTACGCGTGAAGGCCCCAAGCAGATCAAGAATTTCGACCCTTACAGGACATACAAGGCGCTGACCAGTTCCAAGCAGCGTAACGTGCGCAGCCGTACCGACTGGACCAAGGGCAAGCCCGTGGTGCACGTGCTGACTCCGCTCGCCACCAAGGAATCCTGGATTCGCGTTTCGGGCGTGGATTTCGGTAATGGTGCGCAGAACCTCCGCATCAAGGCGGCCAACGTGGGCGACGGCAACAAGATTGAAATCCACAAGGGTTCTGTGAGCGGTTCGCTCGCCGGTACCTGCGAACTCGAAAAGACGGGTAACTGGAACACCTACACCGATAACGATTGCGAAATGACAGGCCTTAGCGGTGTCGTGGACCAATTGTTCTTCGTGTTCAAGGGCTCTAAGGATTCTACCATGGGCATTCTGGAATGGGAATTCCAGGGTACCAAGCGCGAACCCGAACCGCAGCAGCCGTTTGGCGGCAAGGCTTGGGCTATCCCGGGCAAGATTGAATTGGAAAACTTCGACGAACCGGGCTACGGTGCCGGCAGCGATTCTTACTCCGACAACGATACCGACGACCATGGCGCCGAAAGCAACGGCGGCAAGAGCTACCGCGAAGGAACGGGCGTCGATATCTACAAGAAGGCTACCGGTTACGTAGTTGGATACAACCAGACTGGCGAATGGCTGGAATACACCGTAGAAGTGGCTGCGGCAGGCGATTACACCATGTATGCCGCGGTGGCTTCGGCCAATGCGACTTCCAGCTTCAAGCTGTCTATCGACGGTGACGACATTACCGAAGAAATTGCCGTTCCGCAGGCGACTTCCGGCGAAGAAAACTATGATGAATACAACAAGGTCAAGGCTAACGTGACTCTCGCTGCCGGAAAGCATATCCTCCGCTTTACCGTGACCGGGGACTGGATGGATATCGACTACATCAACTTCTTGCAGGGCAAGGATGCCGAAGATACCGAACCGATTGGCCCGCTGGCTATAGGTGACGTAAGGTTCCAGAACAGGGCGTCGCAGGCCTTCCGCGTGTATGGCCTCTCGGGCAAGATGCTCGGTACGGTGGAACTCACCGGCACGGATGCCTCCAGCGCTCTCAAGGCGGCTGGCTATACCAGGGGCGTCTACATGCTCAAGCAGGTGCAGGGCGCTAAGAGGTTCATGGTCAATACCGCTAAGTAACTGGAAAGAATTTACAACACTCTCTCCATCTTGCTACCCCGGATTTAGGTCCGGGGTTTTTGTCTTGTATAGGGGAGGGCTTTTTTTCGGGAAAAAGAAAACCCGGCTTTTCAGCCGGGTTTCTTCTGCGGTCGGACAGACTTGAACTGTCATGGGATCGCTCCCACTAGCACCTCAAGCTAGCGTGTCTACCAATTCCACCACGACCGCGTGGTCCTTAATGGAACGGCAC
The DNA here is from genome assembly GCA_902795385.1 of Fibrobacter succinogenes. GTDB lineage: Bacteria > Fibrobacterota > Fibrobacteria > Fibrobacterales > Fibrobacteraceae > Fibrobacter > Fibrobacter succinogenes_P. The sequence goes on from CADBLC010000205.1 coordinate 3,209, forward strand.
AAATTTAGTTTAAAAGGGCGGCTTTGTAAAGGGGTTTGGGGCATTTTTTCGAAAAAAAACGCTTTTACTTTACTTCCGCCACCAGCTTGTCGAACACTTGCCCGCGGACCTTGTAGTTCTTGAACAGGCCAAAGCTGGCGCAGGCGGGGCTCATGATGACGGCTCCGCCTTTGCCGATAGCGAGGCTGTCGGCGAAGGCTTCCTCGAGCGTGGGGAAGATTTTCGCCGGAACCTGGAGCCCGGCCTGCGTCAAGGATTCCAGCATGCGCTCGGCAGTGGCGCCGATGAGTGCCACCCTCTTGAGGTTCGGGCGGTCTTTCGCGAGGATGTTCGAAAGTTCGGTGAAGTCGGCGTTCTTCTCGGAGCCTCCGAGAATCAGCGCGAAGGGGCGCTTCATGCTTGCCGTGGCGGCGATCGTCGCGTCGGGGCGGGTGGCGTAACTGTCGTTGAAGAACTCGATGCCGTTCTTTTCGCCCTTGAATTCCATGCGGAAGGGGAGGGTCTCGTAGCTCTTGAGGGCTTCGAAGGCGTCGGCCACCTTGATGCCGAGGGCTTTCACGGCGAGGGTCGCCGCCGCCATGTTCTCGAGCTGGTAGATGCC
>CADBLC010000206.1:0-479 GCA_902795385.1 Fibrobacter succinogenes
TTCACCGCGCTGCGTTCTTCGAGGTTCAACTCCTCGTTCCATTCGTACACGACACTGCCGTTTTCCATGCGGCGCACAAGGCTTCCGTAAACAGAAGCGTTGTCGTCGGTATAGACCATCCACTGGTTTCCTATGCGGAGGATGGTCGCGTTGATAAGTTCGCCGTTCTTGCGGGTAAGCGGGCTGTTGACCACGGCCACCTCGTCACCGAACTTGGTCTCTTCAGCTACGAGAGACTTGAGGCGCGAAAAGGCTTCTTCCTCGCTCGCGTTCCCGCCCTCGATATCGCGGGTCAGCGATTTAACGCGGTCGAGCCTTGTTTCGCGTTCCCAAGGGACCGTCTGGGCCACCTGAGTCTCGAGCTGCTTGCTTATGGCCGCCAGCGCCGAACGCAGAGCCTTGCGCTTGGCCGCGACATTCTCGCTGCGGTTCTTGGCGCGAGCCTGCTTGCCGCGTTCTTCCTGCAGCTGTTCCGCCAC
>CADBLC010000206.1:514-4721 GCA_902795385.1 Fibrobacter succinogenes
GCAATCTGCCTATTCAGCTTCTGGATTTCGGAGTTCAGCTTCTCTTTCTCAAGCTTCAAATCCTGGATTTCGGAGGCGCGGTCGGCAAACGCAAGTCCCGTAAGGGACAAGACCAACAGCGCCAAGGGCAATAAATACAATCGTTTCATAACATTCCGCAATAGGTTAGATATCAAAATTACATAATTAAAACACCCGAATCCGCCCAAAGTGTCACCCTTTTTTACCACTTCTTGCAAATCGGGTACTTGTACTCGTCACAAATAGCATCGACCTCGCGCTTTATGATGCTCGACTTCACGCCTTCGATATGGTAGCGGCTCACAAGCCCGATACGGCATTGCTCGTAGTCCATATTCCAGTCTCGGTCGGCGCACCATTTCCACAGGTAGGCATTGCAGGAGTTCGTTTCCGTACCCTCGAGGCACTGCTTTTCGAGCGACTTGCAATCCGCGATTCCGTTGCTCTCGAAATTGGAGGCCACGCAATAGCGCTTTAGGCCGTCGCCGTAGGCATTATTCTTGTCTTCCGAGCTTATGCCATCGGGCAAAAACACCGACCACTTGGCGGTATCGAGCATCATCGCCGCCTTCACGTGCGACGCATAGCAGGTGGCGTTGTCCTTCATGAATTCCGCCTTCCTGTAATAATCATACGCATGCGCGTTCGCTTCGAGCAGGCCCAGTTTTTCCAAGCTGTCGGAGGGCATCCCGGAACAGGCAACATCCTGGTAGAGCCTGCACCCACGGGAATCCCAGCTATCCGAGAAGTCCCCTTCCGTCTCGTCGCAGTTGCGGAAGGCGATATGCTCCATGTCCACGCCCTTGCCATCCACATACAGGCTGATGGTCGTCTTGGCCATGCCGCTGAACACGCCCAGGCCGTTTTCGATATTGGATTCGGGAATAATACGCGAATCGCTGAACGAATTCGTCACCTTCATCTCGTAATCGATGTAGGCGGCGTCGGTCGCATAGAAATCCACATAGATCTTGCCGAGCGGCATCATCATGTTCATCAGGTAGAGCGTGTCGAGCGCATTGAAATCGGCGACCCAGCGGCTTATGGTGTACCCGAGATTCTCGCTCCTTTCGAGCGGATCGTGCATGGCAATGCCCCTGTAACCCGTCGAGTCCTTGTCCGTCATGCCCTTGAGCATGTTGTTGATGGTCGTCTTCTGTGATTCCGCATTCGAAATGCCGTAACGCATCACCGAAATGACGCCCTTCACGGTTTTGTCATAATCCACGTCGCACTTGACGAACTCCATGTCCATCGGGAATTCCAGGAACTTGACGCGGAACTCCGTGGAGTCGTTATATTCCCTCCATTCGTAGCTGCCGTCTGCCAGCGGGACGTTCATGCCAGGAATTGAAATGGCGTTCGGGATTTCGGCCTTTGCCGTGAAGCGCGATTTTGCCGCATGGCCCGCGCTGTCCCACTCGAAATAGGCGTCCATCTTGTACGACTTGCCCGTGATGCCGTCCAGTTCGCTGTAAAAACAGTTCGGCTTGCCCGCCTTGGGCGAAAGCACCAGCGTGGTATCGGTTTCGTTACCGTCGATGTCGAACGGGCCCTGCACCGTAACGCGGGCGCTGTCGTAGAACGCGAAATTCTGCGCCGACGTCTCGTCGAGTTCGTAAATCTTGGAAAAACAGATGTCGGAACCGCCATCGGAAAGGATGTAGCCGTACGTGAAGATACCCGTATAGATTTCGCGTTCCTCGGGATAGTATTCCCACGGCCCATGGAAATCGCCACAAGCCGCAAGAACAAACGCCAACAGCACCAGAATTCGTCTAGAAATAATATTCATAGCTCAGCATAATCGGTAAAAAGGGGAACTGCGAAATGGAAGTCTTCTCGGGAGGGTTCTTGCGCGTATCGTAGAAGGTAAAGAACATGTTCTCGTGATCGGTAAGGTTGATGATAGTCCAGCTGAAATTCCACTTGCCTTCGCGGCCGACATCGATAGCCTTCACGTCTACCCTGAAGTAATCCGTTTGGCGGGCCGCGTTGCGGCTACCCGGAATCACCACCACCTCGTCGGAATACTCCTGGTGACCGATATGCTCGGAGAGGTAGTAGCCCTTGTATTCGCTGATAGGCATGCCCGCCGAGTACTTGAGGACAATCGAGGAACGCAGGTACATGTCTTTTTGCGTCGGGTGCACCGACATGGATTCTTCCGGGCCGCGCCAGTTGAGTCCCAGGTCCATCTTGAGTGCGTAAGGCTGGTGCCAGCTCGGGTAATAGGGCTTGGTACCGTCGTTGGTCTTCATCACGCTTATGCTCTGGCTCCAGTTGATACCGCCGAACCACCAGCCCTTTTCCTTGCGCAGCGAAAGTTCGTAACCGAAGGAATACGCTTCCGCCGTGCCGAACTGGTCCGCCAGCACGAGCTTACTGGACTTGGAATCTTCGCTGGTATCGAGCTGCGTCACGAACGTGTTCAGGTTGTTCTGCGTCTTGTAATACAGCCCCACGGTGGCGTCATAATCGTCCAAAATTCCGCGCTGGCTGTACTCCGTCGCAAAGAGCCACGAAGATGCCGGCTTGATCTGCCGCCCGCTCGTCGTCTTGGTCGCGGGGTAATAGAAATCATTGAGCGTTTCCTGGTCGGTGTACACGAGCGCGTTCAGGTACTGCAGGTAGTAGCCGCCATAGAATTCGAGCGTCTTGGAATCGTCGAGGTTGACGGTGAGCGATGCGCGCGGTTCCACGCCAAAATGTTCCGAAGCCTCGTGGTAATTGAAGCGCATGCCGTATTGCAGCAGGTAATCCGGCGTAATTTTCCAGGCATCCTGCAAAAAGCCTACGTGATGGAGGGGCTTCTGTATGTCGGCCACGGATATGGTCGCCATTTTTTCCTGGTAGCGCTCGTAGTCGTATTCCAGTTCGTAGCCGAAGGTGAGCGTATGGTTCGCGATGCCGCGGTAGTTCAGCCACTGCTTGGCGGAGAACGTATAGAGGAACATCTCGATAGACATGAGGTCGCTGATTTTCATGGTCTGGTAGAACTCGCTGTACGCGAGGGTCACATTGTAGTCCCAGTTGCCGTTGATGCGGTGCGTCAGGTTTATCGGGATAGCGACATTTCCCCAGTCCATATAGAGCGGGTCAAAGCTCAGGCGGTCCTTGCCTATGTAGAAGCTGAACTTGAGGCGGGTATCGTTCGTGACGTTGTACATGAACGTGCCCTGCAAATCCGTAAACTCGTAATCCAAATCCAGGTCCAGGAGGCCCACCGCGTTCATCAGGTCGAGCATGTAGCCGATGTAGGTGGTGCGCCCGGCGAACACCCAGCGGGCAGGGCCCTGATGGCCTTCGGTATGGAGCTGTGCCGCGAACGTACTCACCTTGATGCTGGACTTGCTGAACCATTCATCGACGGTGTCCTGGCCGCCCGCGCGGCCTTCCATCTTGAGCACCGAACTCAGGCGGTTGCCGTACTGCGCTGGGAATCCGCTCTTGTAGAACTGCACATCGTCGATGCCTTCCACGAGGAACGTGCTGAACAGCCCGAAGAAATGCACCGGGGAATACACGACCGCGTTGTCGAACAAGAAGAGGTTCTGGTCGGCGGCACCACCGCGTACATAAATCTTGGAACTGAAATCGGAACTCGCGACCACGCCCGGGAGCGCCTGCACGCTCTTGATGACGTCGGCTTCGGCGAGACCGGGCATGCGCTTGATGGACTTGGCGGTAACGACGGATTCGCCGGGCTTGCGCTTGGGGCGCTTGCGCAGCTGTACCACGACTTTCTTGAGTTCGGTCACCTTGGTCGCCGCCGGCAAGCAGGTCGTCGACGTTGACGTCATTAGGCTGTGCAGTATCGGCGGGAGCGGCGGAACCTGAAGAATCACCCGGGATTGCGCCCGCAGAATCACCGGCTGCGGCATGCGTACTGTCCGGTTCCGCAAAAGCCTCGCCAAGCGCCTGCGAGAAACTGCGTCCCGCACCAACGTACTTGAGCTCGTAGCACTTTTCCTTCTCGGCGCCGGCGGTGTCGGAATTCGTGACGCAGATGTTCCAGAGGGTATCCTCGGGGAGCACGACGCTGAAGGGCGTACCGACGGTTGTCTGCAACGCCTCGCCCGATTCAAGGATTTCCACGTTCAGTTTTTCGCCTTCGGCGAACGAAGGATCCTGAACGACGCCATTAAAGACGATTCCCGCAACCTGTGCGGAATCACCGGCCGTT
>CADBLC010000207.1 GCA_902795385.1 Fibrobacter succinogenes
AGCTTCGACTACGCGATTATCAACCGCACCATCCAGGAAATCCGCGACCCCGTGGCCCTTTTGAACGAGCTGTTGCGCGTCGCGAAAAAGGCCATCGTCACGTTCCCGAATTTCGGGCACTGGACTACCCGCGGAAGCCTCATGCTCCACGGCCGCATGCCCAAGTCCAAGGAACTGCCGTACGAATGGTACGACACGCCGAACATCCGCCTTTTGACGGTAAAGGACTTCTACACGCTCTGCAAAAAGGAAGGGTTCAAGATAGAGAACATCAACTTCCAGAGCGAGCACACGCTGAGCAAGTTCCTCACCGCCATCGGCATCCCGAACTTCGGCGCCGAACACGTGATTGCGACAATCAGCAAGAAGTAGTCGCGCTCAATACCATTAAAAAGCCCCGCGACCTTGATGGCGCGGGGCATTTTAGCATTATCTCTTGACTATCCGCTCGGTCACTAGCCCGTGCGACGTCTCCACCTTCACCACGTACACGCCGCGGTTCATGAAGCCCACGTCAATGGCGGCGCTCTCGAGGCCCACCCTGGCGTAAACCATGTGGCCCAGCGCATCGTAGACGAACAGGCGCTTTACATCGGCAACGTTGCCCAGGTACAACAGCGTATTGCCCGCCAGGCGCACCGACGCATCGAGGTTCCTCATCACCAGCGGAATCGCTTCCTTCTTGGTGGAATCCTTGACCGTAGTATCCTTCTTCGACGTATCGGCCGCGGGCTTGAAGGCGTCGGGATTGTAGGCTACGGCCACCTTGTAAAGGGCGCTTTGGGAACTGTCGGCAGAATAGATATCGAACTCTATCGTATCGCTCAGGTCGTAGTATTTGTTCTGCACGTAGTTATTGGAGAACGAACCATGCGGGCCGCCCCAAGAAATCATCGTGCGCTTGAGGTTCATCTCGAACGGCACATCCACATGCACAAACTTCTTTTCCTGGTCAATCTTGCCCGGAATCCTTACGTTGCCCACCTGCACAAAGAAGTGGCGCAGTTCGGCAAGGTTCTTCTCCTCGTTCCAGCTGGAAACCACGGAGATAATCCTCTTCTGCTTGTCCTCGTTCACTGATGTCACCTTGACCTTGCTCGCATAATCCCAGTAGGTGTTGGAATCAAAGTCATAGTTGTACGTGAAGAACGGGTTCATGGCTATCGGGAACACTTCGAAATCGTCCTCGCGGGAGTTCTTGACCTTCCTGTTCATGGGAATCTTGAACTGCAACGCCGTTTCGCCGGGCAAACCGGAAATGTACGAATAGTGGCCGCCCGTCAACGAATAATCACGGACAATCACGTCGGTTATCTTGAACACTGGCCACACTTCCGTCTGCCTCTTGAGCTTTACGGCATACAGCCTCTTGTCGTAGTCCTTGGTCAGGTGCACGTACATGCCGCCGTCACCGCTCATTTTCCCGGACACGCTCACGGTCGAGGAATCCGTCGCCCACGAGAAGTTCTTGCAACTGTACAACACACCGAGCATGCCGAAGCTCCCACCGGTGCCGCACACGAACAGCTTGGAGGCCACCGTACCCTTGAACGGAAGGTCAAAGATTACCTTACCCGTATCATTCGGAGTTTCAGGGTCGTAGATAGTCCTCGGGTAAATGTACATGTTCGCCACCGTATCTATCATGACAATCTCGTACAAGAAGTTCACGCGTTCAACGTCGTTGAATTTGAACTTGTAATAATGGACGGGTTTCTGGTTCTCCGCAGTTAATTGCAGCACCGTATTTTCAAGGTCGAAGGCGGTCTTGGATAGACTCACGCTATCCATCTCCTCACCTTTGTAATACCATTTTCCGGAAGCTCGCGAGGAGGTCTGGAATCCCACAATGGACCTGTCTATATTGAAGCGCCCATACATTTTTGTCTTGATGGAGTCCGGCGTCCACTTGTACAGGTCAATTAGCACGGTACCCGTATCCCCGTCTCCTTTTGGGTGCGTCACCTTTGTCCCTTCGCTGCAAATCACGCCCTGCTTGGCCAAAACAGATGGTGTCTGTTCTTCGACTGGAGAGTCCAAAGTTGTTGTTTTGGCTGTAACAATGTTCGGCTTAGAGCAAAAACCGACGAACATCGAAGCATAAGCATTGGTATCACCCGGGAGCTTCGTGATAGAGAGCACGATTGTCTGTGTCTCAGTCCCCGACTTGGCGCTAAAGGTATAGGTGACGGGCCCGTCGGTAAAGTCCTGGGCCGTAGACGGGCTCACGCTCCCGAAGTACCCGCTAAAGGAGGGTTTGATGCTGTCGAGTCTCGCCTTGAAGGGAATCGAGAGCGAGATGCTGTCGCCCGACTTCTTGTAATCGCTCATGTTCGGCACAGTTGCACCGGAGACAAACAATTCGCTCTGCATACCGATGAAAATGGAACTGACGGTCACGTTGCATTCGCTCGCAGAAGATGTCTGGGCCTGGAGCGCAATCTTGGTAAAGGCATCGCACTGCACGTCGACTTCCTGCCCGCTCTTGAACGAGCCAATCTCGTACCAGGGATCGGTCGGGAAATAAGAATCGTAGCCGTATGCGGCGATATTGTTGCCATCACCGCAATTGCTGGTGTAGCTTACCACAAGTTTCTGGTAACCCGCATCGCATTCAGGAGGCGGCACGACAATCGCCGACGAGAACTTGTCGCCCTTGATGGTCGTCTTCAATACGCCGTTTTCCTTAGTCCACGAAGACCAGGAATCCTGATCATCCTCGAGTTTTGCGCTCTCGGTCTTGTAGTTGTTGTTCTCGTTGAAGTCAACGATTATAGCGGCAAAGGCGGAACTTGCCATGAAAGAGAGTGCCATGGCGGCAGAAAGGTGGCGCATAAGGGTCCTCCGCGGATTTGTAAAAAAAAACAAACAATTCTATGGGATAATTTATAATATTTCGTTCAATTGCGTACATGTTTTTTTTGACCGCCCCCAATAAGCGTGCAAAAAAGGTATTTTTGCGGCATTATGTCCATCATTTCCATGACCGGGTTCGGCAAGAGCGAATCCACCCTCAACGGAACCACCTGCGTTATCGAAGTGCGTAGCGTGAACAGCCGTTTCCTCGAAATTTCCGCTAAAATCCCCAAAAACTTCGCCTACCTCGAAAACGACTTCAAGGCGCAAATCAAGGAAAAGCTCGCCCGCGGCTCGGTGAACCTCTCCATCACGCTCGGCGAAGGCAACGTCGGGAACATTCCCGTGTGCTATAACGACACGGCGGTGAGCAAGTTCGTGGAAATCACCAAGGCCATGCAGGCCAAGTACGGCATCGCGGGCGAAATCAAGCTCGAACACATCCTTGCGATTCCCGAAGTGTTGCAGTTTACCGACGCCGGCGCCGACAACGAAGCCTGGGAAAAGCACCTGAAGGCGGAACTCGACAAGGCGCTCGACGGCGTGATTGCCATGCGCGAAAAGGAAGGCGCGAACCTCGCTGCCGACCTTACAAAGCGCGTAGCCCACCTGGAAGATGTGCTCGCGAAGGTCGAAGTATTGGACCCGCAGAGAATCGAGACTTGGAAGGTCAAGTTCAAGGAGCGCGTGGACGCCCTGATGAAGGACAGCGAGATTGACGACGTGCGCCTGTTGCAGGAAGCCTGCATCATGGCCGACAAGTTGGACATCCACGAAGAGATTACGCGATTCCACAGCCACAACAAGCTGTTCCTGGATGCGCTCAAGAAGGGCGGTGCGCAGGGCAAGAACCTCGGGTTTATCCTTCAGGAGATGGGCCGCGAGGCGAACACGCTCGGGAC
>CADBLC010000208.1 GCA_902795385.1 Fibrobacter succinogenes
GCCGGCAAGAGTACGCTCCTCGGGATGCTCACGGCCGACCACCCGCAAATCTACAAGAACGATATTACTCTCCTGGGCGAACGTCCGGGGCACGGCCTCAACATCTGGGACCACAAGGCAAAACTCGGATTTTTTTCGCCGGAACTCGCGCTCCAGTACCGCGAAGACTTGAGCTTGCAAGAAGTTTTGTGCACGGGCTTTACCGCGAACCTCTGCAAGGCGGAGAATACCACCTGGGAAGAACGTGCGAAGGCGAAGGAATGGCTTACGTACTTGGGCTTTGACGACGTGGATGCCCGCTACCGCAGCCTTTCGCCTATCGACAAGCGTGTGGTGCTCATGGCGCGTGCCGCCATCCGCCCGCCCGAGGTGCTGCTGCTCGACGAACCCACGCAAGGCCTCAAGGGAGAGTACCGCGAAAAGATTTTCAACTTGCTGCAGTTGCTTTCAAAAGAGACGACCATCATATTGGTGAGCCACTACGAAGAGGAATGGCCGCCTTGCATGACGCACCTGTTGCGGATGCCCAAATTCTCGGGCTAGTCAGCCATCGTATTTATTCCATCTTGGATTAAAATTAATTTGCTAAAAACGTATGCCAGCGTACGTTATTGTAGTAATTGATGTATTTTATGATTAATCAACTTATGTTGGAAATAAACTACAAATCTACCAGGAGTACGTTATGGCAAAAAAAGTTCTACTTCTCTGTGGCGATTTTACTGAAGATTACGAAACTATGGTCCCGTTCCAGGCGATGTCTATGCTGGGCTACCAGGTGGATGCCGTGTGCCCCGACAAAAAGGCCGGCGATACGGTTGCTACCGCAGTCCACGACTTTCTGGGCGAACAGACCTATGCTGAATCTCGCGGGCACAACTTTGCGCTCACGGCCGATTTCGACAAGGTGAAGGTGAAGGATTACGAGGGCCTGTTCATTACGGGCGGCCGCGCTCCCGAATACATCCGCCTCAACGAACGCGTGCTCCAGATAGTGAAGGAATTCTTCAAGGCCAAAAAGCCCGTGGCCGCGATTTGCCATGGCCCGCAAGTGCTTGCGGCTGCCGGCGTGCTGAAAGGTTACAAGGCTACGGCATACCCCGCGGTTGGCCCCGACATCACTCTGGCCGGTGGCAAGTACGTGGCTGTTGATGCTACCGAAGCCGTGGTGGACCGCAACCTGGTTACCGCTCCGGCGTGGCCCGGCGATACGGCGATTGTACGTGAATTCGTTAAACTCATGGGCGCAAAGATCAAGATTTGATTTTCGTGATTCCCTGAAAAAACTTTTTCTATAAAAGACATATACGAACGGTGTATGTCTTTTTCTCTTGCGAAAAAGTCTAAATTTTCCCCGAGAAAAATAAACCCATACTCTGCCTATCGACCTATTATGCAGTTGAACGAACAGAACATTTTGAGTGCCTTGCGTGCGGTCCAAGATCCGGACTTGCACAAGAACATCGTCGAACTGGATTTTGTCCAGAACTTGAAGATAGAGGGCGACAAGGTGAGCTTTGACTTGCGCCTCACGACCCCGGCATGCCCCATCCGCGACAAGTTCAAGGACCAGTGCATCGCCATTGTCAAGGGCCTCGGCGCAACCGAGGTGGAGGTGACGTTTACGGCGCAGGGCCGTGTGGACGGCTCCAATGCGGCGACTCAGGCTCCGAAGGTTTCGCACATAGGCGAAGTGGCGCATGTGGTGGCGGTCGCGAGCGGCAAGGGCGGCGTGGGCAAGTCCACCGTGACGGCGAACCTCGCGATGGCTTTGAGCCTCTCGGGTGCCCGCGTCGGCATTCTCGACGCCGATATTTACGGCCCCTCCATGGGACTCATGTTCGGTATCGACAAGGCTCCGGAAGTTTTTGACGACAATACGATTGCGCCGGTCGAGGCGAAGGGCGGTATCAGCATTGTTTCCATGTGCATGTTCGCCGACAGCGACAAGGCGACCATCTGGCGTGGACCGATGGTATCGCAGATGATTCAGCACTTTATCCATCACGTGCGGTGGGGCAAGCTCGACTACCTGCTGGTAGACTTCCCTCCAGGAACGGGCGATATCCAGCTCACGCTCACGCAGAATTGCCCCATGGCCGGAGCCGTGGTGGTGACGACCCCGCAAGAGGTGGCCTTGGCCGACTGCCGCAAGGGGCTCGCGATGTTCGATTCCGTGGGCGTACCGGTGGTGGGCGTTGTCGAGAACATGAGTTACTTTATTTGCGACCAGTGCGGCAAGCACCATAATATATTCCGCGAAGGCGGTGGCGAACGCATCGCCAAGAGCTGGGGTGTGCCCCTTATTGCCAAGGTGCCGCTCGAACCCGCGGTGGCGGGCTGCGGTGACGAAGGAACTCCTGCCGTGCTGCGCTACCCGAACTCCGAATCGGCGAAGGCCTTTATGCAGGCTGCCGACGCCATGGTGCGCACGCTCTCGGTGTTCAAGACCGAAGGCGACGGCGTACTCAAGACTTTCAACTACGAGTTCTCCGAACTTCCGGAGGAAGAAGTATGATACAGCCCAAGAAGATTTTCAGGACAAAGGATGGTCGCCTCGGTATTGAATGGAACGATGGTACCCGCGGTGCCTGTACGGTCCGCGCACTCAGGCTCGCTTGCCCATGTGCATTGTGCGTCGACGAACATACCGGCGAAAAGTTGTTGGACGAATCGAGCGTTCCTGCTGACATAAAACTTACGAGAGTGCAGTCCATCGGTCGCTATGCCGCGGGGCTCTCCTTTAGTGATGGTCACAACTCGGGAATTTACCCGTATGACAAGTTGTACAATTTGACGAATCGGGAGTAAAAAACCATATTTGTTTGACCGAATAATATGTTCGTTGGGAAATAGGTGTAAAGGTTATGAGTGATTTTAACGAGGCGCTATATTTTCGCGATCTGAATCGTTATCCGACGCTGTCTCCGCAAGAGGAGTCGGCGCTGCTTACGATTATCAAGAAAGGCGAAACCGAAGAGATTCGGAAGTCCGCCCTCCAGAGGCTTATCCGTGGCAACCTCCGCTTTGTGGTGAGTGTCGCGCGTAAGTACCAGGGGCGCGGTTTGGCGTTGCTCGACCTGATTAACGAGGGCAATCTCGGCCTGTTCAAGGCGGCCAAGCGTTTTGACATGGACAAAGACGTCAAGTTCATCAGCTATGCCGTGTGGTGGATTCGCCAGTCCATCCAGAAGGCGCTGTTTGAACAGGTGGGCGCGGTCCGCATTCCGCCCAACAAGCTTGCCCTGGTGAACCGCTTCAAGCGCGCGCTCATGCTCAACGGCGGTGACTACGACAAGACCATCTCGATGGAAGAATTCGCTCCGTACGAGAGGGACATTGTCGAGGTGATGGAAAAGATTGTCGATATTTCGCTAGATGCGCCGATTGGCGACGACACGAGCTCGTCTGCCGACTCCGTGAGCACCCTCATGGACGTTCTCGGTTCCGACGGCAACCAGGACGACGACATGGAGAAGGAAGAGCGCAAGAAGCTCATCCAGGAAACCCTTGCCTCGCTCCCGCGCCGTGAAGAAGAAATTTTGCGCATGTTCTATGGCCTCGATACCGTCGAGGATACTACGCTCAAGGACATTGGCGAAGACCTGCGCCTTAGCCGCGAACGCGTTCGCCAGATAAAGAACAAGACCTTGCGTCGCTTGCAAAAGAGCAAGGAACACAAAGAAAAACTCGCCGACTTTTTGGAGCTCTAATGGCTACTTCTACGGATGTGGCGAGAAAGTCCGCCTACTTGTTCCTCACGCTTTGCGTGGGGGCCCTGCTCGCTTTTGGCGCCTTCCGCCTGTACGAGGAATTCGGACCGTCCAAGATTTCGGTCGAGGCCGTGCCGTTCGGTTTGCCCGCCGGGACCTCGGTTGGCCGTGGCGACGTTCCCGAACTCCAGGCCGGGGTTTCGGGACTGCCCGTGCAGACTCAGGCCGAACTGCGCCGTGCCGTCGAACTTTTCCGTGGCGGCAACATGCAGGCCGCGTTCGAGATTCTTGAGGCCGTGGTCCAGATTTATCCGGACCAGTTGTGGGCCGTATGGAATGAAGCAAATACTTTGTTCGAAATGGATTCTCTCAACGAGCAAGCCCGTGAACGCTTGAGAATGCTCGATATGCGCCTCCAGGCGCAGTTCCCCAATACGGGACTCTCGTCGTACCTGGACAGCCGCAAGGCTTTTGCTGTTGGCAATCCGTCGCTTTCGCTGCAGCTGGCCCGCGTGGCTGTAGATAAGGCCCCGTCGCTTTACGAGGCTCGCCTCTGGTATGCCCGCCTCGACCCGCGCACCTACGTGCTGATGGCGGAACTCTACCACGACCAGGGAATGCTCGACAGCTGCGCCGCGCTCGTGGAATACGCCCTTTCTCAGTACCCGGCCGACGTAGAACTCTTGGTGATGCAGGGCTACCTGATGGAATACCAGGGCCGCTTCGAGGCCGCCGAAAAGCTCTACCACAGGATTCTCGCTTTCCGCCCCGATTTTTCGAAGGCGACGCTCGCGCTTTCTACGCTTGGCGAAAAGTCCCCGCCGGGCCCCGGTACCGGAGTCGCGCTCTCGCCCAAGGATCGTGCCCAGGTTGCCTGTGACATTTTGGAACCGCTCGTGGAAAAGTATCCCGAGAACTTGCCCTTGCGTGAAGCTTTGGGCCTTGCGCTTCTCAAGGGCCGCGAGTTCGACCGCGCCCGCATACAGTTCCGCGAAATCTTGAATCGCGATCCGGAATATCCCGACATCCAGCAGCGCATTCAAGAGGCGAGCGTTACCAAGGCGTTGCCCGCGCCCAAGAATGACGGCCTCGCCGAACACTTGAGCCGCGCCGTCGATAGCCTTCGCGGTACCATGGCTCCGTCTACCAAGCACGACTTTACCACGATGCTC
>CADBLC010000209.1:0-1615 GCA_902795385.1 Fibrobacter succinogenes
CACAGCCGCCTCACGCACAGCATCGAAGTCTCGAGCGTGGGTCGAAGCCTCGCGATTACGGTTTTCCACCTCATCAAGAAATACCTCCCCAAATACATCAACGAATATCAGTTCGGTACTATCGTGCAGTCGGCATGCCTCGCGCACGATATCGGTAACCCGCCGTTCGGCCATGCGGGGGAGGCGGCCATCCGCGAGTGGTTCCGCAAGAACCGCAGTAGCGCACCCCTTGCCGGATTGAACGACAAGGAAATGGCCGACTTCGAGAATTTTGACGGCAACGCCCAAGGCCACCGCATCTTGAGCAAGCTGGAATACCACTTCCTTGACGGAGGCATGCGCCTTACGTACGCGACCATCGGCTCGATGATGAAGTACCCGCAAATCGCCAAGTACGGCTGCCCGACGAGCTTGTTCTCGACGGAATCGGACCTCTACGGCATTACCGCGGAGACGCTAGGACTCCCGCAAATCGACAGCGGCAAGTGGGTGCGTCACCCGCTCGTGTACTTGATGGAAGCGGCTGACGATATCTGCTATTCCATCCTCGACGTGGAAGACGCCATCGAACTCGGGATTCTCTCGTTTGCCGACGTGCGAGACATGTTCAGCTACCTGTGTGGCCCCGACGTGAATATCGACAAGGAATACGAAGAGAACGGCCGCAACTTCCGCGACTTCCTCAGCAGCATCCGCGGGATGGCCATCCAGAACCTGATTGACGATGTCGCCATGGTTTTCGTGAATCATTACGAGGAAATCATGGAAGGCAAGCTCACCAAGCACCTGATAGACCTCTCCAAGTCCGACGTGATGTGGGGAATCCGCATTGCGAAGCGCTTGGGCGTGGAACGCATCTATCCGGACCGCCGCAAGACGGAGCTGGAAGTCGGTAGCTACACGACGCTTGCCACCGTGTTAGACGCATTCATTAACGGCGTGTACGATTACCGCCTGAACGGCAAGAACTCTTACCGTGCCGACAGAATCGTACGCCTGATTGGGCAGGCGAAGATTGGCCAGAGCGTCACCGCGGCAGAAGCGTACCACCAGGTGCTCGACTTCGTGAGCGGCATGACGGACAATTACGCGACTTACCTGGCGCGCCAGATTGGCGGCCTCGCGATGGGCGTTTGATGGTCTGGCTGTTCGACTACGACTTGACGCTGTATGGTACCGAGGAACGGTACGTTATCAACTCTCTGGATCACCGCATTTCGAAGTTCGTGCAGAAGACGGTCGGCGGTGATTTTGAATCGGCGCACAAGATTCGTACCGATTACCTGGAACGTTTCGGCACGACGCTTGCAGGCCTCATGGCGATGAACGGCACGGACCCCGACGAGTTCTTCGACTTTATCCACGAACCGGAATACCTGACCTACCCGAAAAAGGCTCCCGAGAAGCTCGCCCTGCTTAAAAGCCTGGATGGCCCGCGATTCGTTTTTACTAACGGGCGTCACGACTGGAGCGAGGCGGGCATGGCCCACATGGGAATCGAGTCTGCAATCGATGGCGTTTTTGACCTGAAACTGCTCGGCTGGATTGGCAAGCCGCATGACAGTGCCTACGAGAAGATGGAGGCGTGGCTCCGCAAAAAACTCCCGTCCATGGG
>CADBLC010000209.1:1637-5343 GCA_902795385.1 Fibrobacter succinogenes
CGCAACCTGGAACCCGCTCACCGCCGCGGCTGGACTACCGTTTTCGTGAATCCTGCCGAGGAATCTCCCGATTGGGTGGACTTGCACATCCCGCACCTTTTAAAACTAGGACCTAATCGCTTGAAGATTGGAACCTAGACGTCATTCCGGCCTTTGAGCCGGAATCTGGCAGCAACGTTTTATCACCGTTTTTTTGTATTTTATTCCCGTATGAAGTTTTTTGTTTTTGCATTGTTCTGCATTTCTTTGGCCGGAGTGTCCCTGGCGGCTCCCGGCGTCCCCGTTTCGGCGCGTAACGGCTTCAGCAACATGAGCGTGACTACGGAGTATTCCGAACTGCTCAAGGAGAAGAATGCCCGCAACGATTCCCTGCTCCCGGCGCTCGACGGCGACAAGGCCTTTGCCGAGGTGTTGCGCCTGAACCCGAATTTCTGGAGCCTGGGCGGGGCGCTCGACAAGGAGGCCTCGCTCGTTACTAAACTCAATGCGAAGGTCGTCTTTATCGACGGTATCCGCGAGGAACCCTATTGCGAAATCATCAAGAATTCCGGGAATAGCGCCGGCGAATGGAACGTGCGCATTGGCGTGGACTTTGTCTCTGGTGGCTCCAATACGGTGCATATCCACGTGCAGCAGTGTTTGGACTACGTGCGCGACCAGCTTGGCTATGCGGTCAAGAAGGGTGACAAGGTGGTGTTCGTTCCGCCCAAGAAGGTGCTCGACAAGATCAAGGAAAGCGAGATTCCCGATGCCATCGACGTGGACTTACAGCAGACGCTTTTGAAGGCACACGAGGAAGTGGAGCTCGACGGCAAGTGCCCCAAAAACATCGAGGCGTACGCCATCTTGATGAACGTCTACAATCAGGTCAAAGACCAGAAGATGGATTATGTTGTCATAAACGATCAGCTGAACAAGCAGAGGAACGGCGCTGGCCGCGTACAGAGCTGCGCCTTTAGCCGTGAATGGAACAAGCGTTACCAGGAAAGCGCGAGCTTCGAGTGCGACATTGACCATGACCGTTGCCTGTACCGCCAGGAGAACGACGGCAACTCCGAATGGCAGATAAACTACGAGAAGGACCGCTTCGAGTACATCAACAAGAAGTTCCTGTTCTTCAACAGGAACCCGAAGAGCATCCACAAGGGTGGAACCATGCTGGATTTGCGCCTGCTGCGCCTCTCGACCAAGCTTTACCTGGAAGCCTACATCAACTTGAAGGGTGAACCCGTGACGCTCGGCCTAATCATCGTTCCTGGTGAAAAGACCATCGAGGATTACGACGACGGGGAAGATGCGGAAGACGGAACCCTGATGGAATAGCTTTTTTTGTGCAAAATATCGCTTTTGGCTGTTGCCGGGGCGATTTTTTATTATATATTAATGACGTAAAGTTTTTCAAGGAGAAATTCATGAAAAGTATTGTCAAGGTTTCCCTGTTGGCGGCGATGATGGCCGCACCTCTTATGGCCGACGAATCTTTCGGCGGCATCGGCATTACCATTTACCAGATTCGCGAAGGCGTCAAGGTGGCCGAGGTCATCCCGGGTACGCCCGCTGCCGAGACCAAGCTCCAGGCCGGTGACGTGATTACCGCTGTCGACGGCGTGAGCCTCCAGGGCCTCAACATCGAACAGTCCAAGGAAAAGCTCCGCGGACAGGTGAACAAGCCGCTCGAAATCACTTTCACTAGCGAAGGCGAATCCTATACCGCAGTGCTCCGTCGCGCCCAGATTACCGTGAAGGATCTGGAAGGTGCCGCCGTGAAGAACTGGTACGGTGACAAGGCCGAGCTTAATGCCCAGGAACTGGAAACCTTTGCAAGCGCCTCCCAGAACGACAAGCAGCTGGTGGCCGTGCTCAAGAACGGTAGCCTCGTGAAGGCCGAAAACAACGCCGCTTCCGCCGACTACAACGGCATCTATGTGGAAAAGGCGAATGAGTTCGGTCCCAAGGCCCAGGTCAAGAATGTTGTCCGTAATTCCGGCATCGAACTCCGTGGCTTTACCCGCAAGGCTGTGAGCTACAGCGTCAAGACTCCGGGCAAGACGATTGTGACCATCATGAATGCCGACGGCGAACAGGTGGCAAGACTCGTGAACGACCGCGCCCTGGTTGGCGTCAATTCCATTGCCTGGGATGCAACCGAAATCCCGAGCGGCCGCTACATGGTGAGCATCGACCACGAAGGCTCTGTCAGCGGCAAGTTTGCCGTATTGAAATAAACGCATAAATCTTTTTGAATCCCTCGACTTTGGTCGGGGGATTTTTCTATTTTACCGCGCAACGTGATTTTGTATAGAACCCATAGGCTTCTGTGGGCCGTTTTGCTGTTTTGGTTAGCGGTCTTGTCTGTTCCTGCCGTCCATGGCGAGGAGATGACCCGCTTTGAACTCGAAGAACGGGAACAGGTGGAAGAGGACACCACCGAAGTCGACTGGATGAACGATACGACCGGGACAGACACGATTGAGTACCATGCGGTGGACCTCGTGTACGACGTGGAAACGTCGACTTTCAACCTTAACAACAGTGCCCAGCTCAAGTACAGGACGGCCACGCTGGATGCCGACACCATTCTCTTTGACCAGGAGAACGAGGTGCTGATGGCGAGTGGCGAACCCGTGCTGCGCGAGACCAAGAACCCGTCGCTTTCGGGAATGCGTCTCAAGTACAACATGAAGAGCCGCATTGGCGAAATCTATTACGCGACCACCTACCAGGACAACCAGCAGCTGAACGGCATGGAGGTACGCCGCCTGCCCGATACGCGACTCCAGATTGCACGTGGTGACTTTAGTACCTGTAACGATTCGACGCACCAGCATTTCTATTTCTATGGCCGCCGCATGGTGGTGAAACCCAAGGAGACCATCACGGCGCGCCCCGTGGTATTGAACATTGCCGATGTGCCGGTGGCGGTGCTCCCGATGATTGTCGCCCCGCTCAAGAGTGGGCGAAAGTCGGGGCTCCTGACACCTAAGTTCGGTGGCGACCAGGTGCAGGGGTACTATATCAGCAACCTCGGTTTTTACTACGCGCCCAACGACTACTGGGATGCGACAGTGAAGGGCGACATTATCGAAGGCGAGGAGGCTCGGTTTGAACGGTCTACGCTCACGGGCGAGGTGCGGTACAAAAAGCGCTACGTACTCGACGGTAACGTGAGTTACACGAGCTACCTCGAGGAATTCGACATGGCGAACAGCGGTTACGATATCCGCTTCACGCACAACCAGAACCTGACTCCCGATGGAAAGCATACGTTGAGCGGTTCGGGTTCCTTCGTGAGCGACCGCAGCGTGCGTAAGGATAACGCTCTCGATGCCGAGACCATCTTGAACCAGCAGGCGAACGCCAACATGGCATATTCCGGAAAGTTCGGGACTAACAAGAGCCTTACCGTGAAGGCGAGCCAGAGCCATAACTTGCGGACGGACTACCTGGAACGTCAGATTCCCGACGTGCAGTACAGGCAGAGCGGCCCCTTGTTCACGTTCGAGTACGACGAGGACGATGTCGCCTCGGAGGATGGATCCATCGAGACGTACCTGGAGAAGTTCAATTATAACTTCAACAACCGCTTTAACTACTATACGCGGCGCGCTCCCGATACCACACTCAACAAGGATACGACCGCGGAGTATGTGGGTTATACGGGCACGTACACGCTCGACTATTCGGGCTCGGTCTTTAACGTAATCAA
>CADBLC010000210.1 GCA_902795385.1 Fibrobacter succinogenes
GACACCGGAAGCCCCAATTTAGGCAACTATAGTTTGCAAAATGACATTGCAAACAAAATTTTGCCTTTGTCCAAAATTATCAAGACCGACGTGACCCCAAATCACTCGCTTTCCGCGTCACGCTTGAAGATTCAAGCCACTGCAGACAACGAAACATGCAACATAAAGGCAATTTACCTGCAGTAGGGCCTTGTTGACAACCTAATCCCATAATCATAGATTAAGGACAAGAAGGAGTGGAACACATGAACAAGAATCTCTTTTTGGCAGTGGCAATACTATGCCTCACCCTGACAGGCTGCTGGAGCACGCACCTCAAGTCCATGGGCACCTACCCCATGCCCGTAGCGCACCAACCTAGAATCGCGCCCGACAGCAAGGAGGTTGAGAACGTCGTATCGGCCGACGGATTCACCCTCTTTAACCAAGGCTGGTCCAATACGGAAAAGATTTACGGCGGGGGCGGTTTCTTGAGTGCCATACACCGCATGAACGGGTGGCTTTCGCCGATGTTCGCGAGCGTGACCGTAGGCGGTTACGGAGGCAACCTGAACTTTGCTTGCGACTACGACGAGGATTGCAGCGAAGAATATCTCGCCTGGCTCAAGACTAGCGGGGACAGGTACGACATTTCCTTTTGGGCCATCCAAGAGCGGTTTATGGCCGGATTCGAGTTCAACACTCCCATCAACCTATTCCTCGGATTCGGCGGCGGCATATTGATGTACCAGAGCGGCGGGGAATACGACGATGCCCGCAAAGACCTAGATCGGAAATTCCGCAAGATATACAACAAGGACGGCGCCATCGACGCATTCCTTCTCGGTTCGATATGGCTGGGCTACCATATCGGCAAAAACGCCAAGTACGGCTCGATATCTGTGGACCTCGACATATCTAACGCCTACTTCAGCAACTATGTATTAAGCACACCAATCAACATCGGTTATTTTCACCCATCGGGATTCCATGGGGGCATAGGAGCCAATTCATACGGCGTAGACCTTTTCTTCGGCAAATCCTTCAAGTTCTAGTCAATTCGAAAGGCCCAGCCATACGGCGGGGCCTTTTTCTTGTTGCAGGGTTCACCCCTACTTCATCTTGATTTTCATCTCGAAAACCTGGCGACCATCGTCGTCCTCGATTTTCATGTAGGTCGCGCCCATCTTGTCGGCACGGAATATGCGCACTTCCTGGCCCTCGTGCGTCTCGCCCATAAAGTGGACTTCGAGCATCGACGGGATGCACAGTTCCAAATCCGAGGCGCTGAACACGTTCAGCGAAAGCTTCACGTACTCGATGTTGTTCATGTGGTGCGACATGTCAATATGCTGGGGCAAAACCTTCTGGCGATAAACCTCCACGTATTCCGCGGGTTCTACCGGGAACTTCGTGAACTTGCTGTCCAAAAACGGCTCCGGGGCGCCTTCCGTCGGGAAATCCACCGCCGAAAGCTTTACGGGGCGATGGCGTTCCAGGTCGAGGCAGCACGCCTCCTGTACGGCGAGGATAATCGGTTCGCCCTCCAGCGTGGTAACGGCCGTATTCTCGTAAGTGCGGATAGGCGCATTGTCGGCAGGGAACGACGTGGTGACAACCTTGTCCCTCCAGAACGGGCGCTGGAAAAACTTGAATTTGGCCTTGTAGATAACCCAGTAGGCGCCCTTCTCCTTCACGCAGAAGTTGTCCATCTTGATGGCGCCGAAATTCTCGGTGAAGTTGTCCTGTACCATGAGCACCGTCTGCGCGATGCCCATCTTGCCCGATACGTCGATATAGGCGGAGGTAATAGTGCGCTGTTTCTGGAATACCAGCGGGTTCTTGGCAAGCGAATAGATGTCGATCATACCTTGAATATATATAAAAAAACGACAAGAACGCAATGACAACGTTTACTTTGTCATTGCGACGCTATTCAAATTGCCTGTTTGAGATTGCGTCAGCCCTTACGGGCTTCGCAATGACATACAACTAAATCTTCTTAACCACCAGCAGGTGACCGGGGGCCTTCGCGGGGTCGAGGCGCACAAAGTTCCTGTTGCCGCGCCACACGAAGCTTTCGTCGGTAATCAGGTCCTTCAAGAAGTAGAAGGCGTCAGGAGCGAGCCCGAGCTTGCCCATGTCGAGTTCCACCATGCCCTCTTGCGCATTGTCCATGTCCATGTTGCATACGCACAAGATAACGTCTTCGCCGGACTTCTTGGAGTAGACCATCAGCTGGTCGTTGGCGCAGTAGTGGAAGTCCAGGTTGTCGTATTCCTGCAGGGCAACATGTTCCTGGCGGGCGGTGTTCACGCGGCGCACGAAGTCCTGAATACCCGGGCCCTTCCAGTTGTGGACCTTGTACTGGTACTTCTCGCTGTCGGCGAGCTCTTCCTTGACCGGCGAGGGGATGTTCTCGCACAGCTCGTAGCCGTTGTACATGCCCGTAAGGCTCGAGAGCGTTCCCGCGAGGAAGTAGCGCTGCTTGAAGGCGTTCGGGCCCTTGTACGCGAGGTACTTCGGGAAAATGTCCGGAGTCGTCGGGAAGAAGATTCCGCGCATGTACTGCTTGGCGTCGCTCTGCGTAAGCTCCTTGAGGTACTGCTCGAATTCCCACTTGGCGCTACGCCAGGCAAAATAGGTGTAGCTCATGTCGAAGCCCGACTTTGCAAGGCGGTGCATCATCTTCGGGCGGGTAAAGGCCTCGGCGAGGAACACGAGTTCCGGGCGCTTTTCCTTCACGTCGGCAATGAGCCATTCCCAGAACGGGAAGGGCTTTGTATGCGGGTTATCGATACGGAAAATCTCGATGCCCTTGTCGGCCCAGAACAAGATAATGTTCTCGATTTCCTGCCAGAGGGCCTTATAGTTGTCGTTGTAGTAGTCGAACGGGTAGATGTCCTCGTACTTCTTGGGCGGGTTTTCCGCGAACTTGATACTGCCATCGGGTTCGTGGTAGAACCATTCCGGATGGCTCTTCACGTACGGGTGGTCGGGGCTGCAGTTGAGCGCGATATCGAGAGCGAGACGTAGGCCCTTGTTGCGGGCAGTCTTCGCGAAGTGCTCAAAGTCCTTCATGGTACCGAGTTCCGGGTCCACGTCGTAGTGGCCACCGTTCTTGTTGCCCACGGCATACGGGCATCCCGGTTCAATCGGTTTGCCCTTCTTGTCGGTCTTGGCATGCAGGGCGTTGTTCGCGCCCTTGCGGTTGGTGACACCAATCGGGTGGATGGGCACCAGGTAGACGGTATCGAACCCGAGATCGGCAATGTAGTCGAGCTGGTTCTCGCAATCCTTCCAGGTGGCGCTCTTCTTGGGGTCGGTACCCTGGCTCTTGGGCCACATCTCGTACCATGTACCAATGCGGCTGTAAGACGGGTCCACGCGAAGCTTCATCACGGGGCTTTCCGTCGGCACATCCTTGGGTTCCTTGGTCCATGCGCAAATCTTGTATTCGTAGTAGCCGATGTTGCCGACCTTGAAGGAGCCTTCCCACTGGTCGTTGTCCACGAAGTGCATGGGAGCCTGTTCCCATTTTTTCTTGCTCACGTGGCGGTAGAAAATCGCAGCGTCATATTTTTCGTGGCTGTGGCGGAAGATATCCGCGGTAAGCGTGACGGTATCGCCCGGTTCGCGCTTGAGCATAAAACGCCCACCTTCAATCTGGGGGCGGATGTTTTCGATAACTAGATTGTCCTTGCGGGTAGG
>CADBLC010000211.1 GCA_902795385.1 Fibrobacter succinogenes
GCCCGCTGGGAGCACTACAATTCCCTCTACAACGCACCGTACCTGGCCAGCCGATTCCAGGAAAAGATTTTCAAGCATACCTTCAATGCCGGCGTGAGCGTAAAGGCATTCCACACGACATTCAAAGTGGACGGTTTCTGGACTATCCGCGCCGAAGGTTCGCAATTCCTCAAGGATAGCCTCATCGAAGACTACGACCTCCACGACACCACCTGGGCCAAGCTCGGTTACTATTTCGGCGGTTCCAACTACTTCGAACACCGCTACCCGATGTCGGCGACAACGTCGTTCAAGAACATCCAGAACAGAATTTCCATTACGCCGCGCTTCAAGAGCTACAAGCGTGACGACATGGAAGAATCCGAAATCACCATCAGTGACGAATTCGAGATTCCGTTCAGGAAGAACTTCTTTATTCTCGGCCTCAACGGGGAATTCCGCTACATGACGACTTCCTGGGAAGAACATTCCGAAGACTTCGACGAATCCGAAACGGATTTGCTCGGCGACGTGAGCTTGCGAGTCAACCATACCAAGCATTTCTACAGCGTGTGGAGCCTGGGTGCGGCCTCGTACATGCGTCCGGACGACCTTTCCAGCGAATACCGCGACTTCTTCGGCGGAGTCCAGCTGAATTACGTCTTCTAGCCGATGCACACTTACCGCTATAGAGAACTCTCCGTAGAATTGCACCGCAAAGGCAAGGTCCGCGAGGCCCTTGCCAAGTTGCTGCGTCTACATCCCGAAAAAATTTTCAATCTCGAAGTCGAACGTTTCGCGCTCGACAGCCGGCGCAAGGGCGACCCGCACTGGAGTTACAACGTCATCTTTGACGTAGAAGTCCCGCTACGCGCCACTGGTAACGCGGCTCGTGGGCTTATCGAGGCTACACGGGAGCGCGAGACTTTCGAAAGCGACCCGCTTACGGGGAGCGTCGCGATGGCGAGCCACGTGGACGTTATAGGCGCGGGCCCCGCAGGGCTGTGGGCAGCCCTCCACCTGCTGCGTCGCGGATTCACCGTGGATCTTTACGAGCAGGGCAAGCCCGTCGAGGAACGTTTCCGCGACATCCGCAGGTTCTTCGCCGAACGCGTCTTCAACGAGCATTCCAATGTATTGTTCGGCGAAGGCGGGGCCGGCGCATTCAGTGACGGCAAGCTCAACACGCGCAGCCGCAACATCTACAGCGAAACCGTCCTGCGCGATATGGTGGAATTCGGCGTCGACGAAAGCGTCGTCACCTTCGCCAAGCCTCACATCGGCACCGACAGGCTCGTGCTGATGCTCCGGAAAATCCGTGCCGAAATCGCACGTCTCGGCGGCAAGATTCATTTTGACACAACGCTCGAAGACATCGAAATCAAGGACGGACGCATCGCCGCCATCAAGCTGCGCGACACGCGAACCGCATCGAATTCTTCTGCAAGCTGGGAACCGTGCGAAGCGCTCGTACTCGCCACCGGACATTCCGCCCGCGGCATATACGAACTTCTCGCAGCCCGCGGGGTCACCCTCGAAAGCAAGGCCTTTGCGATGGGCGTCCGCGTAGAACACCCGCAAGCGCTCATAGACATGCGCCAGCTCGGCAAAGACGTAGACACGCGCCTTACCGGAGCCGCCGAATACTTTCTCGCCACGCCTACGCTAGGCAAAACGAGCAGCGCCTACAGCTTTTGCATGTGCCCGGGCGGTGTACTGGTGCCCTGCGCCTCCGAGCCGGGAACGCTTGCCACCAACGGAATGAGCTACAGCCGCCGAAACGGCAAAACGGCAAACGGCGCCATCGTCGTCCCCGTAGACGCGAGCAGCACCACGTTCGGCGGGCTCGATTTCCAGCGCAAAACGGAACGCGACGCCTTCGACGTTGGCGGCAAGAGCTACGCGGCCCCCGCACAGACCATCAAGGCATTCCTCGCCCACCGCGCCGACAAGAACTTACCCAAGTCCACGTACCCTTGCGGACTTGTGCCCAGCAATATCTGGGACTGGCTTGACAAGAAGATTTGCAGTTCGCTCGCGGAAGGATTCCAGAATTTTGACCGCAAAATTCCGGGATTCATCGAGCAAGGGCTAATCGTCGCGCCCGAGACGCGCACGAGTTCGCCTTTACGCATCACGCGCAACAACGATACGCTCGAGAGTGTCAACACGAAGGGACTTTTCGTGCTCGGCGAGGGCGCGGGCTATTCCGGCGGCATCGTCACGAGTGCCGCGGACGGCGTAAGGCTAGCCGTCCGCGCCAAGAAAAGCAAATAAGAATTACTTGAACTTGACGGCAGTGCCGTAAGCGATGATTTCGGACGCACCCGCCATCACGGAAGACGTCGTGAAGCGCAAATTCACGACAGCATCGGCACCAAGGCGCGAAGCTTCGTCTACCATGCGCTGCGTCGCAATATTGCGCGCATCGTTCATCATTTCGGTATAGCCGGCGATTTCACCGCCAACAAGCGTCTTGACAGCTGCAAAAAAGTCACGTGCCACGTTCTTGCTGAACACGACACTTCCCTTGACCATCTGGATAGTCTCAATTTCTTTTCCCGTAATAAAATCCGTAGTCACCAATTGCATATTACATGCCTCCATTCTAGTGAATATATAAAAATTCGCCGAGACGAGGACGTTATTTTACTCGTAATACGACAGAACGCCAAATCAGGCAGATAAGGAGTACGTCGACGGCGATAAATGCACCAAGCCAAGCCGCGGTTCCACCCTGGAATCCGTAACTGTGCAGCCCGACGCCAAGCAGGTTCACGCCGAACCAACAGAGGAACGTCACAATCATGTTAAAGCAGTTGAGCATGGCAAAGGCCCGCTCACTGACAAGCCTCCCCGCACGCAGATGCAACAGGAGCATCGCCCAGAGGATTACGAACAGTGCACCGCATTCCTTCGGATCAAAACCCCAGAAGCGTCCCCACGCGTAATCGGCCCACACGCCACCGAGCAGCGTACCTATGACGGTAAATACAGCACCAAAGACGAGCGTACCATACATCAGCGATTCAATAGACGCCGAGCCTTCTGCAAGAGGCGTCCTGCCGTGAGGCAAGGCGCGCATGCGGAACAGCGCCAAGTGCGCCACGACACCCGAAAGAATCATTCCCGCAAAGCCAAGCGCAATCGTGAACACATGCAACGTCAGGAACACCGAAGAATTCAGTACGGCAGGAATCGGCCTGAACGTATCGCCCGGCTCCAGCACGAACTTCGAGAAGAACAAAAGTACCGCAGCCATCAAGGTCACGGGAACCATGAGCATGTAGGTCCGGCGCTTGCACAAGAAAAACGCCCCCGCCTCAAAGGCCATCAGGAGCATCGCTACGAGCAGCACGATTTCGTACAGGCTCGAAAGCGGAGCGCGGGCGGCAACGTAGCTGCGCAAGGCAAAAAGGGCAACGAGAATTCCCGACACAGCGACGCACGCCCCATTCGCCGCAATATCCAACTTCCGCGACTTGAAAATCAAATTCAGCGAAGCCAGCAGGCAAGCGACAAACGCAAGGGCAAAGGCAATCAAGGCAAGATTCGCCTTATGGTAGAACACTTCCATCGAAAGCCGTTTCGCATCAACTTTCCCCGACTCCGGAGAAGAATCCTCGACAACGGTAAACGCGGTTCCATTCTTTATCGCTTCATACTGCAGCAC
>CADBLC010000212.1 GCA_902795385.1 Fibrobacter succinogenes
GGCAAGTCCATCAAGCCGGGAACCATCATCCTCGGTCTGCCTTCTACGGGCCTCCATACCAACGGCTATTCTCTCGCCCGCAAGGTGCTGTTCGAAGTCGCCGGTTACAAGGTGGATACTCTCGTTGACGGCATGGACAAGACGATTGGCGAAGCGCTCGCGACTCCGCACCGCAGCTACTACCCGAGCCTCATCGACCTCTGCAACAAGAAGAAGATTCAGGGCCTTGCCCACATCACGGGTTCGGGCTACCAGGGCAACATCCCGCGTATCCTCCCGGACAATGTGGACGTGATTATCGACCGCACCACGTGGGATCCGCCGATGATCTTCAAGCTCATCCAGCAGGCCGGCTCCGTGGAGAAGGACGAGATGTACTCCACCTTCAACATGGGCATGGGCATGCTCGTCTTTATCGACCCCGCCGACAAGGCCGAAGTCGTTGCACACCTCGAAGCCAAGGGCGAGAAGTGGACGCAGATTGGCGAAGTCGTCGCCGGCACCAAGCAGGTGAAGTTCAGAGATTAGTTATTGATAGTTAGTCATTAGTTGTGACCAATGACTATTAACCAATGACCAAAAAGGCTTGCACGTCAAGTGCGGCCTTTTTTGCGTAAAAATGTGAGATGTGACACGCGCGGGGACGATTTGTGAACACTTCGATGTTCCAAATATCTTTTTTTGGTGCGGTTGTGGATACATAAATTTATTTTTAGGGTTAGATGAAATGTAAGGAGACCTATGAAGAACAGGCTTTTTAAGGTTATGCTGGCGACGGGTGCCGTGGCCATGATTTGCGCCTGCGGCGACGATTCCGGTTCGGGCAACGATACTCCCACGCCGAATTCTGCGGACAGCGGTCTTCCGGTTACCAATCCGTGTGCCGGCTATACCGTTTTCCATGCCGGCTGGATTGTCGAATTGGCGCCGGGTGACTACTGGGTTGTTGACAAGGAAACTTCGACGAGCGGCCAGGGTGTTGTTTACGACAAGACGGGCAACGTGGTTCCGGGCAATTACTTTACTCTTGACGAAACTGGTGTTGGCCATATCTTTGATGTGGAGGGTATATTCCTCGACCTCAACATGGCAGTGCAGACATTCTGCGAAGCGAATGCGTCCATCGATCCGTATACGGGCGAGGTTATCAAGAGTAGCGAATCCGTTCCTCCGACATCGAGCGGTGCGGCTCCCGGTTCCAGCGGTTCCGTGAATCCCGTCGGCGAATCCGAACGACCCGACTTCGAGCGGTGCGGTGAATCCCGGTTCCAGCGGCTCGGTAGTTCCGGGCTCTAGCGCCGACGTGGTTCCCGAGAGTTCCAGCAGCAAGGATCCGGACCTCGACGAGAACGGTTTCCCGACTCTTGAATCTTACGGCGATCCTCCGGCCGCATACACCAAGGACATTCTGAACAACGGAAAGACGGGTTGGAGCAGCCGCTACTGGGATGCTTGCAAGCCGCACTGTTCCTGGCTCAGCAGCGTCGATACTACGAGCGAGGCTGCCTACCAGGCGGGCCGTACTGTTGCCCGTAACTGCAATATCCACGATGTTGAAGTTCCGGCGTTTACGCTCGGCCATGCAGTACAGCAGTACTGGATGGGTTACGAGGGCACGAACAGCGCTTGCGTCAACAGCAATGCCGGCGGCACCTACACTTGCACCGACATGGCTCCTATCCAGGTGACGGAAAATCTTTCTTACGGTTACGTCGCTGCTCCGGGTGCACAGTTCGGTGGCGGTTGCGGCAAGTGCTTCCACTTGCAGTTCAACGGCGGCAACCATGCGAACGACGTGAAGGAAACTCACAAGGCGCTCAAGGGCAAGCACATGGTTGTGATGGCTTCGAACATCGGTTACGACGTGGAAGCCGGCCAGTACGACATGCTCGTTCCGGGCGGTGGTGTGGGTGCGTTCAACGCGCTCTCTACGCAGATTGGCGTGCCTGCTAGCGGCCTCGGCGCGAACGGCGGCGGATTCCTCACCGAATGCCAGCAGAGCCTCGGTTGGGACAACACCGTGGAAGCCTACCAGCAGTGCGTGCTCAAGAAGTGCGACGAAGTGTTCAAGGATTGGCCTAACCTGTTGCGCGGCTGCCGCTGGTATGCCGAATGGTACATGGCCGCCGACAACCCGACTTACAACTGGGAAGAAGTGGAATGTCCGCAGTACTTGATTGACCACTACCTGACGACTTTCAATACGACTTTGGAAAACCGTTGGCGTTGGCATGACGACTGGTCCGATTACAAGAAGGGCGATGTGCTCGATACGGTCTACTGCTGGAAGGATGGCGAGAATCCGAACGATCCGAATGGCAAGGGTGCCGGTTGCGCTCCGTAACGAGGTTCTATGAAACGTAAACTGTTCAAGACGATAATTGTTGCCGGCGCGGTCGCCATGATTTGCGCTTGTGGCGACGACTCTACTTTGGACAAGGCCACCGATCCGGTGGGCAATAACCCAGGAACGAGCGAGACTGACAACCCGATCAATTCATCCGAGGCAACGCCTGCTTCGAGCAATGCGGTTCCGGGTTCCAGTGGTTCCGTGAATCCTGGCTCGAGCGGTATGGTGAATCCCGGTTCTTCGGCGAATCCGAACGACCCGACTTCTAGCGCCGCGGTGATGCTTTCAAGCGGCTCCGTGGTTCCGGGCTCCAGTGCCGATGTGGTTCCCGAAAGCTCCAGCAGCAAGGATCCGGAACTCGATGCGAGCGGATTCCCGACGCTTGAATCTTACGGTACACCTCCGGCCGAATACACCAAGGACATTAGCGCTACGGCAAAACGTGGCTGGAATACGCGTTACTGGGACGCCTGCAAGCCGCACTGCTCCTGGATTGCGGAAAGCGAGAATGATAAAACTCGCGCAAGCATGACTTCCAAAGAGGCCTATCTTTCCACTTATGGCACTGCGCGTAACTGCAACATTCACGATGTGGAAGTCCCTACCTTTACCTTGGGCAACGTAACAAAGTCCTGGTTCGGTTACGAAGGTACTAGAAGTGCCTGTGGCGACGAAAAGGAAAAGGGCGTGTTCACCTGCACGGACATGGCACCTATTGCCGTGAATGACACTCTTGCTTACGCCTACGTTGCGGGTACAGCCGATAGCAGGTGTGGCAAGTGCTATCACTTGCAGTACGATGGTCATTTCAAGGATGAGTTCGAGCAGAACCCGCCCAAGGCGACCCATAAGGCGCTTAAGGGTAAGCACCTGGTGGTGATGGCCTCTAATATCGGTAACGATGTGGCGAGCGGTAACGGCAATCTGCCTGCTGGCCAGTTCGACTTGATGGTCCCGGGTGGCGGCGTGGGTGCCTTTGACGCTCTCTCTACCCAGGTGAACAAGGGCGCCGGCTTTAACTGGGGCGCTGGTTTTGGCGGGTTCCTTACGGAATGCCAGAAAAACACGAACTGCGGTACCGAAGGCTCCCTGGAATGTTACCAGACCTGCGTCAAGGATATGTGCGATGCTGCTTTCGCTGACGGCGGCCTCCCGAACCTGTTGCGCGGTTGCCACTGGTTTGCCGACTGGTACATGGCTGCAGACAATCCGACTTACTACATCGAGGAAGTGGAATGCCCGCAGTACCTGATCGATCATTATTCAAGCCGAATCAACACCACTAACGAAACCAACATCAAGAAGGTGACCGACTGGTCCACATACGAAGGCGGGGTGCTCGACACGCTCCATTGCTGGAAGGCGGGCGAGGCTCCCCCGGAAGAGGGCTGGGTAAATCCGAGCGCCGGCTGCGCGAACCCGTAAGCCTTTGCAGAAATTTATGTGAAAAGCTCCGCACCCGCGGGGCTTTTCATTATATTTGGGGCGTGAAATTCCTGAAGTCGCTCATATGCTTGTTGCTTGCGCTTTCGCTTGTCGGATGCGCTGTGAGCAGTAACCCGAATCCCATGATTCGCTACGCTACGAATCTGGGAACGTCACTCGCTGTTCCCGGGATGGTCGTGTTCGTCGCGGCCGGGGCGGCTTCGTCGGACAAGGATGAAGGCGACATGTCGGAGCAGGAGAAGGAATTCGAGGACAACCTCGGCAAGACGGTTTGGATTGGCGTCGGTGTCGCGGCTGTGGGCTTCTTGGCGGGCGCCGTAGTGGGCGGAACCATCGGCTTTATCAAGTGGGCGAGTAATGGATTCAAGCATGACGACATGACGGATTATTCGACGAAAATTCCGGAAGAAGCGATGCCCCCGAAAGATGAAGAACACATGAAACCCGATACGGTGCGTATCGATATGAGTAAATGATTATCTTGCGAGGTGCAGTTTGCGGAGCACCTTGCCGAGCAATTCGTTCAAGATATCCTTTGCGTCTTTGCTGCCGAGGTAGCGCTGGATAATCAGCGTGAGTGTGAAGAGCAAAATGCCCGCGGCGCAGGCGTAGATGACGAGGACGACGAAACTTGCGTTGCGCACGAATTCTCCCGATACACGGTCGAGGCCGATGGCGGCCGCAATCATGATACCGAAGGCGACAAGCGCGCGGAGCATGTTGAGGAGGGCATCCTTCATGCCGTCGGTGCCGTTCTTCTTTGCCCACATGAAAATCATCGAGAGCACCTGGAGTATGGCGCCGGTGGCACCGATAATCGGCACGCTCTTGATGCCGAGGCCCACTTCGGGGGCGCCGAGCACGATGTACGCGGGAATGGTCGCGGCGAAGATGCCGGTGTTGAGGAGAGTCGGCACCCACATGCGTTCGCAGGCGTAGCGGACGAGCACGGCTTGCAGGCAGAGCCCGAGGCTCACGGGCAAGTACCAGCGCAAGATTTCGGAAATGGCCTCGGTAGTTTCGCGCTGGAAGGCTCCGCGTTCAAAGAGGATGCGCACGGCGGGGAAACTGAGTGCCCACACGGCGACGACCGCCGGAATCAAGATGCAGAACATGCGCGAGAGGCTCTTCCAGATTTTGCGGTTGAGGCTTACGAAGTCACCTTCCTTCACGAGGCGCGCCATGTCGGGGTAGCTCGTGACGCTTACGGAGAATCCGAAGACGGCCACCAGCGTGTACATCACGCGGTAGGCGTAGTTGAGGCTTGAAATACCGCTGGTGCCGAAGTTCGCGCCAAAGCTACGGATGATGAATTCAAGACCGAACATGGAACCGACTCCGAGCGACATCGGGAGCATCATCTTGAAGTAGCGCTTGATGTCGGGATGGGTCGGCTGCACGAGCAGCTCGTAATGCACGCCGCCACGCCGGGCGCCGAAAATCTGGAGGGCGAAGAACCCGATGAAGGCGCCCACCGGCACGCCCCAGGCGAATCCTTCCAGGCCGAAGTCCGTGCCGGTGTACTTACCGAGCGCGAGCCCGGCCGCACCGCCGCCGACAATCGCCACGTTATAGATGAGGCCTGTGAGCGAGGGAATCAGGAACTGCTTGCGTGTATGCTGCACGGCAACGAGGATGCTGCCTACGAAGATGAACACCTGGCCGGGCAAGATGATGCGGCCATAGTACGTGGCGCGCTCGATAAGTTCCGGCGTGGCGCCGTCGACCGTCAACAGCTGCAAAAGTTCCTTCATCCAGATGAAGGCAGGAACCACCAGAATCAAGAGCGCGATGCCGAACGTGTTCAGCACGTTGCTGAAGAATTTCCATCCGCCCTTCTCGTCGCCAGCCACCTTGTAGCCCGTGAAAATCGGGATGAAGATAATTGAGAGGAATCCTGTACTCACCACATGGTTCAAGATGTCGGGAATCATGAACGCGAGGTCGAGAGCGTTCTTTTCGAGCGAGACGCCTGCGGCGTGGGCCAAAAGCATTTCGCGGAAAATCCCGAGCACGCGGCTCAGGAGCATGGATACGGCAACGATAATGGCGGCTTTGTTCATAAATAGACGAGAGACGAAAGACGAGAGACGAGAGAAAAAAGTGAAAGATTTATTGGAAAAGTAGTAATAAGCGAAGGGGGCGCTTCCCCGTTCTTCTAGATTCTAGCCTCGAGATACTAATATCACTCTCTCGTCTTTCGTCTGTAGCCGCGTAGCGGCGTTCTTTCGTCTAATTTTTTTATCTATATTTGAGGGCATGAAGAAGATTATTGCAGCCCTTTTCTCTCTCGCGGCAATTTCGTTTGCCGCCGACGTCCAAGTCCTCGCACCCACCGGTGCCGAGTTCTCACCCGATGCTCCCGAGATGGTGCAGTCCATCGTCCGCGCCTCGGTTACCCAGTCGGGCAACACCCTCGCCGAAAGTGCCGACATCCAGCTCCGCACGAACCTCATGAGCATGGGTAGCTCCATCGTGGTCGTCTGCGAACAGGTGAACAACGGTACCGTGGTCGCCAGCGGCAAGCAGAAGGCGGCCTCCATCGACGATCTCGACATGGCAATCGAAGGCGCAGTCAAGACGGCTCTCGCGAACCTCTCCCAGGAAGCCCCGGCAAGCGCCGCATACGCTCCGGCTCCGACTTCTAGCGAAGATCCGCAGTACGTGTACGTTGTGCCTGTCGAAAACTCCAACAACGCCGAAGACCCGAACGACAAGTTTGCGCACAAGCGCCCCACCCGTAACTACGTGAGCTACGGCTTGGGTATGGCCATGTGGCACAACTACAAGTTTATCTCCGATGCTTGCGACGATGATAATTTCAGCTTTGACAGGTGCATCGAAGAAAGCGAGAAGAGGAGCTGGGAACAGGCGTTCGTCTTCCACTACGCCCGCATTTTCGAAGTGATTCCGCAGGCTGCGATTACCATCGTGAACAACATGAACATGTCCTTCGGCGACGAATGGGAATGGCACGAAACCTTCCTCATCGGTGGCCGTTGGTTCCCGAGTACGGGTACCGTCACTCCGTTCCT
>CADBLC010000213.1 GCA_902795385.1 Fibrobacter succinogenes
AACGTATATACGGAGTAAATGGGTATTTATGAAGTTTTGGGCATGGGTGTTTGCGTTAGCTGTTTTTTTTGTTACATCGGCGTATGCCACGCTGACGGTTCATATTCAATCACCATGGCGTAACGATGCATCGAAAGACGGGTACTTTTTGCATATCCTCGGCGGTGCAGGTGGCGGCTATAACGCCATGTATGGCGAGGGTTCCCCGACAATCACTGTAGACGAGGGTGACGGCTGGTTCCGCTACACCTGGGACAAAGACCTTTCCGATTTCCAGGACTGGATGACGTTTACGGTGAGCATTTTCCCGAACACTGCCGACCAGAATTACAACAACAATAATGGCGAGCAGTGGAGGGAATTCGGCGAGGTGAAAATTGCGGCGCTGTTTGGCACCGACAAGGAAATCTGGCTGTATACGGATGTCACGAGCAAGACGTACACCAAGTCGTTCATGGCACCGGGTTCCAAGATTGTTTGGTTCAAGAGTCCGTGGGGCAACAAGGCGCTTCCGCAGATGCGCTTTGGCAAGGATTCCGTGCTGATGCGGTTCGTGGAAGGCGATGCCTCGATGTGCGGCTGGTTCTACGGCGCGATTACCCCGGCGATGATGACGGACAATCTTATCCAGACGGCCTATTTCAACCGTTACATGGCTCCGTGGCTTGCCGTTCCTGCCAGCGAGAGCGGTAATATCGACTTGACGGGGGCGCTACAGATTCAGGACACGATTTTTATCGACGGTACTGTCGCCGATATCGAGGTCGCTTTTGAGAAAGGAACTCCAGGCGAGTGCTTTGACCCTACACGAAGGCTGCACATTTACCACCCGTGGCGCAACAATACGAGTTTCCGCGATTCGTCGTTCTTCGTGACTATCGACAACAATATCATGAATACGCCGACTAAGCTGAGCGACGAGGGCGAATATCCGTTCTGGTACCATATCGATTTTCCCGATACGCTAGTGTCTTCGGCGCAGTGGGGTTCCACCTGGGCGTGGTTCCAGATTCTGCGCGGCAGCAACGAGTGGCCGCAGCATCCGTACTTCTCGCAAGACGAGCGTATGCTCGCGATGGACCTTTTCCCGTCGGGCGTTTACGAGGTATGGTTCTACGCGAGTACCAAGATGCACGTGAAGGATTTCGAGTTCTATCCGCCGGAACCGAAGACGGTTCGCCTGATGAGCCCGTGGGACAACATGTCGCCCTCGATGATTGTCGCGGATGATACGGTGAAGATGGGCCCGGTTTCTCCGGACACTTGCGGATGGTACCAGGGAACGTACTACAAGCATACCGACGACTGGAACGTGTATTTCAAGCAGACGTTCGGCATGGAACATTACGGCGGCCTCGGGACGCTCGAAGAAGGCAAACTCGTGGATTCGCTGATTTCGCTTGGCGAGCTCATGGCAGCGGTCGATACGGTATGGGTGTATCCTTACCCGGTTTCTAACAGCGCACCGCGCCTGGATATTGTATATCCGCAGCGCCTGGGCGTGTGCCCGACCATGAAGATTTCCGCGCTGGTGGTGGACTGGGCGGGAGAATCGTTCCACGACAGCATCGACGTGGATTTTGGCAACATTTACGGCGGTAGCGAATACACGGCGGTCACGTTCCTCGATTCCACCGGAAAACTGGATTCGAACAAGACTTGTGCCGGCCTTGTGAAGGGGATGGTGCGCGATACGCTCGTGAACGGCCTCCCCGCGAGAGTGGACTCGTCGGTTTATCCGTGGAAGATGTGCTCTGCCGCGCGCGAAATAGAAAAGTGGTTCGTGCCCGTGGAAGTCGCCAAGGATGCGCGCGGCGTCAGTTACACGAACGCGGTCTGCCGCGATATCGACTTGACGCTCGACGAGGAAGGCTTCTGGCTTGCCGACATCACGAACCCGACGGACTGCAACGATCCGGAACATCCGGGTTTCTATCCCATTGACGATTTGGAATTCCTGGACGAGGCGCACTCGGTGAGAAACCCGAAGTACGACCATCATATTAGCGGTTGCAACCACAATTACAGCTTTGCCATGAAGGTGTCGGCGCAGTTCAGGTACGTGCGTGGCCAGTATTTCGAGACCTCGATACGATGGGACTCGTGGAAGGTCAGGAATATCCGTTCCATATCTTCTTCTCGGAGCGCAACGCGACGGGTTCTAATTTCAAGATGCGCACGTCCATCAACCTGCAGACGCAAAAGACTTACCTGCCCCGCGAGGTGCCGCGCGTAGATGGCCTGATTGAGTACAACATTCTGCAGTTGCTTATAGACGAATCCATCAGTTGCGATGTTTCGAGCACTACGAAAATCGATACGGCGCTGGCGCAGTCAACGTTCGTGCTGTACGACGGCAACGGGTTCTTGCCCAGGGAGGGCAAACTGCTCGATCCGGGAACGAACTACGGCGGCATATACATCAACGAGAACATGGCAGGGTTCCTCATAGATACGGCGGCCATCGTGCGTGCGAGAGCATTGCCGTCGGGCAATTACCTGCTGCGCTATTCGCTTGCCTCCGACCCTTCGCAGTATGGCGAGCTCGTATTCTCGGTACCTGAATACCCTCTCTCCGAAATCGCGTTCGTAGATGCTAACGACGAGGCGGTTCGCGATGCCGAAGGGAACATCGTGACCGTACTCGAGAACGTCCCGCTCGGCGAATACGCCTTCGTGACTTACCCGGTGCGCATAACGCTTCTATTCTTGAACACGATTCTTGATTCCAACGTAGTGAAGCTTACGCTGTCGACTTCGGATTCGCTCGTGTTCTTCAACAAGAATAACGAGCCCGTGACCGAGATAGAAACAGATGGTACGGGATTCGCGGACTTTTACGTGATGGGCACGGCCGACGTGGTGAACGGCTCGTTTACCATTGGCGGCGTGGCAGTCGGTAATTCGCTTACATGGAAGAACATCAATTTGAAAAAGCCTCCAGTGCCGTATGCGACGGGCAGCTGGATGTTCGACCGTGACGGTGACGGCGTAGGCGACAGCCTGTGCGCGCTGTTCAACGAGAAGTTCGACGACGATATTCCCGATACGCTCGACTGGATGTTCGGTGACTCCACGAGCCACAAGATTTCTTCTGTCGCTGGAGTGACGCAATACATCTGGCAAGATTCGATGATTGTCATTACGGCGGATTCGCTTTTGAGCAGGCTATTTACCGGTAAGGAAAACGACGTGTATAACGGAGTGTTCCGCTACCATTACACGCATATAGACGACGAATCGGGAGATATTGTGCCGCTCGACATGAAGTCTACCATTGCGGACCGTATAGGCCCTGTGCTGTTGAAGGCGGTGATTGTTCCACAGTCCGAATCGTACAGCAAGCTCACGCTTACGATTAGCGAAGGCATCAAGTTCAATAACGAAGATGCGCGCTCGATGTTTGAATTCAAGGTGTGGCGCATGGGCGAGGAATCTTCGGCGCAGGCGGTCATCTCGTCTATTTCGCAGAAGAGGAGCAAGGCGCAGATAGAGCTATTGTTCTTTGCTTCCAAGGGAGGCGTGATGCCTACCGTGGGCGACAGCGTTCGCCTGGTGCCGGGAGGAGTGTTCGACTTGAGCGACAATCCGGCCCATGTGAACAATGCGTGGGTGAGGATTACCGGCGAGCCGAGAGCCGAAATGGAAGTCCCGGGACTCGTGAAGGTGCTGCCCGATACACTCTTGCCGTGGACATATCCGGAAGGAGTGCGCCCCGTTTCGATTGCCATGGGCGAATCGATACAAGACGCGATGGCGCGTAGCGGCCTGCCCGGTCACTTGCTCCGTTACGAATTGGGCGAACTCGTGCTTTCCGACGAGATGCTTTCAACTGTGAAGATCAAGTGGGACGTCGGTTACTTTACGAACCTGGGACAGTACGTGAACAGCGCCAGCGGCGAAATCGCCTGTAACGATTCAACCGTATTCAATCTTGACCCGTCACTGCCCAAGAATTGCCGCGACAATCCCGGTAACATATTCTTCGAATGGAACGTTCGAAGCAAGGCCGGTCGCCTGGTCGGTACGGGAGCGTATATCTCCAAGTTCAACTACAAGATTGTGGATGGAACAAAAACCGTCACCAAGAAAGACGACACGTACACCTTGGGCATCAAGCGGTTGAAAAATTAAATCGGGTACTTGTCCTTCGCGGACTCTAGCTCGGCGCTGGTCTTTTCCCAGTCCTCGTAAAGCTGGTCGACTTTCTTCTTGTTGTCGTCCATGTCTTTGGCGATAGCGGTGATGGCATTGCCGTCGCCGCTTTCCGATGCGGTGACGAGTTTTGCTTCGAGTTCGCCGCCTAATGCTTCGGCCTTCGCGATTTCGGCTTCGAGGCTTGCGAGCTTCTTTTCGAGAGGCTTGATGACCTTGGAGCGTTCGGCGATGTAGTCGGCGCGGGCCTTGCGGTCTTCCTTGGCGCGCGGGGCACCAGAATTTGCGCTGTCCGTTTTCACATCGATGTTCGAGACCTTGATGTTCGCGGATTCGCTTCCGCCGGGCTTCTTTTCGGATGCCCAGCCCACCTTCTCGAGGAAGTCGGCGTAGGTGCCTTCGAAAATACGGCACTTGCCGCCATCAAATACCACGAGCCTAGTCGCAAATGCGTGCAGGAGTTCCTCGTCGTGGGTTACCACCATCGCGGTGCCTTCGTAGTCTTCGAGCGCATCGATAAGGCTCTCGATGCTTTCCATGTCCAGGTGGTTCGTCGGTTCGTCGAGCAGCAGCATGTTGCAGGCGCTCGCGAGAATCTTCCCGAGCAGCACGCGACTCCGCTCGCCACCGGAGAGCACTTTCACCTTCTTGAGTGCCGCATCGCCGCTGAACATCATGAGGCCCGCAAGCCCGCGTGCGCGGCTCTTTTGCGACACCTCCTCGATGGCGGTGGCGATTTCTTCTTCGACGTTGTTTTCGAGATTCAGGCGGTTGATGTTTGTCTGCCCGAAATAGTTTATCTGCAAGTTCGGATTATGGCTGATTTCGCCCGCGGTAGGCTGCAGTTCCTTGGCAATCAGGTTTAAAAGCGTCGTTTTGCCGCGGCCGTTGGGGCCTATGACGGCGATGCGGTCGCCCTTGAAGACTTCCATCGTCAAGTCGGTAATGAGTTCCGGACCGTCGGGGTACGCGAACGAGAGTCCCTTGATTTGCAACATTCTCTTGCCGGGGAAGGGTGCCTCGGTAAAGCTGAAATCCAGGTTGCGTTCGTGGGTGAGGCGCTCGCCGGTCGCAAGCTTCGCGGCAGCCTTGATCTTGGACTGCACCATCGCGGCCTTGGCGGCCTTGTAGCGGAATCGTTCGATGACCTTTTCGAGCTGTTCCTTCTTCTTCGCCTCGTTCTCCTGCGTGCGCTGGGCGACTTCTTCCTCTTCGGCGATGGTCTCGCGCAGTTTTTCGACGGAGCCCTTCACCTTGCGGATCTTGTGGCGGAAAATCCCGGCGGTGTGCGTGCAGACCTCGTCCATAAAGTGGTGGTCGTGCGTAATCAAAAGCACTTCGCCCTTCCAGTTGCGCAAAAAGCGGCTGAGCCAGCGC
>CADBLC010000214.1 GCA_902795385.1 Fibrobacter succinogenes
GTGCTTGCCCACCCGTCTTCGTCCCATTCCTGGGCGAATACGGAGGTTGCCATCAAGAGCGAAAAAAGTATTTTGGGGAAGATCTTCATGGCCCGCAAAGATAGAATTATGCGGGCTGGATGGCGAGACCTAGAACTGGTATTGTACGCCGACAGACGCGAAAACATAGGTCTGCCACAGGAACGGTTCCAGGTCGCAGGTACCCGTGGCCTTGGAATTTACAAATTTGAACCAGTTTTCGTACAGCTTGACGGCGGGTACGATGGCAAAATTATCCGTTAAATAGTAATGCACGTTGGTCACCAGCGCAATTCCGGAACCCATCAGGTGCGAATCCTGGACTTTTTCGCCAATAAAGGCCGCTTTTTCGGTAGTGAGGCTTGTATAGGAGTATCCCAGGCCTACACCGACCTGGAAATCTTCGGGCCAGAATAGGTTGTACGTAAACTCGAATCCCACGCGCCAGATGGTCACGTCTTCGGATGCGTCAATGTCTACAAGGTCTTGCGAGGTCTTCCAGTACTGAAAGTTCACGTCTAGCGAGAAACTGCGGATATTTACGCCGAGCGTGATTTCGGGCGACGGGAAGAAGAACATGTCGGGCGTGTAGATTTTGTGCTTTTCGTCGATGGAGTCCGTGACGGTAATGGGTCTTTCGTTGACATCGCCCCAGGTGAAGAACGTTCCGAAAGCGGCGTTCACGTAGTAGGAACGCGGCCAGTAGCTGTCGTCGTACTGGATGTGGTCATAGGCGAGCGCAGGCGTTGCTGCCGCGATGGCCAACAATGCTATGGCGAGAATCCCCTTGAACAGCGGTTTCATTTGCGTGCCTAGAGGTTCGCGTAGTGGAACATCGCGTCGATGCATTTTTTGGCGGCAACGCGGGTCGGCTCGTCGATATTGACGTGCTCCGCCTTTTCGGGGTGGCGCAGCGTCTCGAGGATGTTCTCGAGGGAGTTAGACTTCATGTACTTGCACATGCTGCAGCTGCCGATGAATTCCATGTCCGGATGTTCGTAGTGCATGCGCGCGTTGAGGCCGCATTCCGTAAGGAGCAGGAACTTGGAGCCCTTCGGTTGTTCGCCGATGTACTTGACCATCTGGCCCGTGCTGCCTACGTAGTCGCTCAGGAGGGCAACTCCGGGATGGCATTCGGGGTGGCTCACCACCTTGAGTCCCGGGTTCTGGCTCCTGAAGAAGTTGATGAGGTCCGAGTCGTATGTCTCGTGGACGTAGCAGCAACCGTCATGCAAAATGAAGTCCTTCTTGACGCCGCGCTTTTCCATCTCGCTCTTGATGTTTTCGCCCATGAGCTTGTCCGGGACAAAGCAAATTTTGTCCGTCGGGAGGCTTTCGACAATCTTCATCACGTTGCCGCTGGTGACGCACACGTCGCAGGCGGCCTTGACGGCGGCAGTCGTATTGATGTAGCAGACGAACGTGTAGTCCGGATGCTGTTCGCGGAGCTTGCGCACCTGTTCGCCCGTGATGGAGTCGGCGAGGCTACATCCGGTAAGCGGTCCGGGAATCAATACGTCCTTTTCGGGGTTCAAAATCTTGGCCGTTTCGCCCATAAAGCGTACCGCGGAGAAAAGGATGGTCTTCTGCGTGACCTTGGTGGCGTCTTCGCTCAGCTTGAAGCTGTCGCCGGTATAGTCGGCAACGCCCAGGACGATTTCGGGCGCAACGTAGCTGTGCGCGAGAATGACGGTGTCCTGGTCCTTTTTGCGCTCGTTGATCTCGTTAATCAGCGGGAGCATCTGCTCCACCTTTTCCTTGGTGTATGTGCAGAGTACGGCTCCGGGGTGGATGGAGCTAAGGCGCTTGTAAAGTTCGTCGATTGTCATGCTGTAAAAGATAGAAAATTAATACCCGGCCCATTCGGCGCTGATGGAGGGGCTCGCCTTGCGGATGACCTCGTCTTCGGCGGTGTTGTGCGCGGGGGCGATGTCGCCGCTTTCGATTCGGGACTTGATTTCGTCGAAGGTTTTGGGCGGAACGCTTTCGGGGGAGTTGTCTCCCAGCACCTTGCAGGGTGCCATCTCGGATTCTTTGGCCTTGTCCTTGACGGGCGTGTATTCGCGTGCGGCGGGAATCTCGTAAAAGCGGTCTTCTTCGGGGCACCAGGCGGTAAGGCACTTGCCGTAGACGCAACCGGAGTCGAGGCCGATGAATCCAGGAATGTTCACGAATCCCTTCTTGGCCCAGTGCCCGAACACGACGGTCTTTGGCCATTTTACCAGCTTGTACCACGGAACATCATTCCACTTGCGGATAGAAAGCAGCACTTCGGGACTCATGTCCTCGAGCCTTGTCTTGCCCGGTTCGAGCCCGGCGTGCACCAGGAGCGCGTGCGGCGTATCGCGCCACAGCGGCCAGGTTTTTACGGTGTCGCGGATGGACTGCCACTGTTCCAGCGAGAGCGCCTTGAAACGTTTTTTCTGTTTCTCGTTCCAGCATTCTTCAGGAGTTTCCATCATGCGGATGAGGTGTTCCTCGTGATTGCCGCGCACGGTCTGGATGCCGAGCTCCTTTACGATTTGCATGGCGCGCCACATGTCCGGGCCCTTGTTGATGATGTCGCCCGTCTGGTAGAGCGTGTCGGAACCGCGGACGAATCCGAACGCGTCGATGATGCGTTCCAGTTCGTCGGCACAGCCGTGTACGTCACCTATGTAGAGAGTCCTGGACATGATGGATGATTGATGATTGATGATTGATGATTGATGATTGAGGATTGAGGATTGATGATTGATGATTTTGCATCATCCATTATCAATTATACATTATCCATTATTTTAAATGTACCGCTTGGCGCAGCTTGTTCATCTCGTCGGCGGTGAGTTCGCGGAATTCTCCGGCAGGCAAATCCCCCAGCTGGAGCTTGCAGTAGCTCACGCGCTTGAGGTCGCGAATCTCGTAGCCGATGGCGCGCATCATGCGACGGATTTCGCGGTTCTTTCCTTCGATGAGCACGAGCTCGGCGAATCCGTTTTCGAGATACACGTCGGTCGCGAAGGCGATTTCTTCCTGGGCGTCGGGATCTTCGGGGTCACGGATGTCTACGCCGTCCACCAGCTTCTGGGCCGCGGCGTCGCTGAGCGGGCGCGTGGTCCATACGTAGTAGCTGCGCGGAATCTCGTAGCTAGGGTGCGTGAGTCGGTGCAGCAGTTCCCCGTCGTCGGTGAACAGCAACAGCCCGCGGCTCTGCAAGTCGAGCCTGCCCACGTACTTGAATGTGCTGTAACCGGGGGGCAGGTAGTCGTAGACGGTGCGGCGGCCCTGTGGGTCGTCTTTGGTGCACACACAGCCTGCCGGCTTGTGGAACATGATGACCTTCGTCTTTTTCGGGAGCTTGGCGAGCTTCCCGTCGACAGTGACGCGGTCGTTGTTCTCGTCTACCTGGTGGCCCAGGTCAGAAATGACTTCGCCGTTGACCTCGACGCGGCCTTCGGCCACGAGGGAATCGGCTGCCCGGCGGCTAGCGAGCCCGCTGAGCGAAATAAACTTGTTGATGCGCATCATTGTTCTTCGCCTTCCATCTGTATCTTGAGGGCTTTCATCTTGCGCCACAGCGTGGACCTGCTGATGCCGAGCTTCTCGCAGATTTCGGTCTGGTTCCCCTTGCATACGCT
>CADBLC010000215.1 GCA_902795385.1 Fibrobacter succinogenes
TCCTCGGAGCCCGGCTGGAGGGCCATGTCCTCGACGGAGGGGTCGCTGATGGCACCGTCGCTGGCCATCTTGAACTGAAAATGCTGCGTGGAGAGGTACTTCTCGATATAGCGGAACTCCTCGACCGAGCGCTTGTCGCTCTTGTAGTCCACCGTGTCAATCTTCATCTCGAACCGGGCGGAGCCGTTATCGAAGGCGACCGTCTGGGTCAGGGTGGAGCGAGCCTTCAGGTGGGTTTCCATGGATTCCGGGGTCACAGACATGGAATCCTGCGGGGCGAACACGTTCAGGTTCGCTTCCAGCGTGAATTTCTGGGCAGGGACGTTCTGCGTGTTAAACGCCAGGGAGACGTCGTTGCTGTTGCAAGAACACAGTAAAAGGAGCGCTGCGGAGGAAGCGCAAAACTTGATAAACTTCATATTCGAAATTTAAGTTATTTCTCGTCAGAAATTGGCGGTTTTGCGCCGGAATCGCCCTTTTCGAGGCGCATCTGCTGGAAAAACGCCTTAAGGAGCCCAAGGCACTCGTCGGCGAGCACCCCGCCCACCACTTCGACCTCGCGCTTGAGGGCATTGCCCGTAATCACGTCGACCGTCGTTCCACAACCGCCAAAACGGGTGTCCGGGGAGCCGTAGACCACGCGGGAAACACGGCTGTTGAGGATAGCCCCCGCGCA
Source organism: Fibrobacter succinogenes (assembly GCA_902795385.1). GTDB lineage: Bacteria > Fibrobacterota > Fibrobacteria > Fibrobacterales > Fibrobacteraceae > Fibrobacter > Fibrobacter succinogenes_P. Next base: position 677 of record CADBLC010000215.1, read on the forward strand.
CATCGGGCAGGGTTCGAGCGTTACATACAAAGTACAGCCATCCAGGCGCCAGTTCTCGAGCTTGCCGGAAGCTGTGCCGATGGAGAGGATTTCGGCATGGGCAGTAGCATCCTTGAGCATCTCAATCTGGTTGTGACCGCGGCCAATGACTACGCCATCCTTAACGATAACGCAGCCGATAGGGATTTCCTTCTCCTCGAAGGCCTTCTCCGCCTCGCGGAGCGCCATGCGCATGAATTTTTCATCTTCAGGAGTGAACATAATTGATAATGGATAATGGATAATGGATGATGGAGAATGGATGATGTGTAATAATCAATCATCAATCCTCAATCATCAATTAATCATAGGCCTCTCCCGTAGGCGCAGTAGGAGTCTTCCTGCATGTAGTCACCGTCATGGTAGTATGCAGCCCTAGCACGGCAACCGCCGCAGCGGTCGTTGAACTTGCACTTGCCGCAGGCACCGGCATAGGCCTTGGTGCGGAGTTTCTTGAACACCTCGGCATTCGCCCAGATTTCGTCGAAGGGTGTATCGTGAACGTCGCCCGCCTCTTCCATCATGTAAGCGCAGGGACGCACCTTCCCTATCGGGCTCACGATGCAGTAGTCAAGGCCGGCGAGGCAGCCACGGCTATAACGAGTCTTGATATCGAGCTGGTCGGCGATGCGCAAAAACTGCGGAGCGCAGGTGGGCTTCACGGGGATGCCGAGCGTGCGGCTCTTTTCCATAATCTTGCGGAGAAGCCCTTCGTATTCGGCGACGCGCAAGGCGTGGCCTTCAATTTCCTTGCCACGTCCCACGGGAATCAGGAAGAAAATCTGGTGGTTCACCGCGCCGATTTCCTTAACCCAGTCCATGATGTCGAAAATCTCGTTCTGGTTCCAGTCCATGATGGTCGTGTGAATCTGGAACGGGAGGCCTGCCGCCTTGCAGTTCTCGATACCCATCATCGTCATCTCGAAGGCGTTCGGGAGGCCACGGAAGTCATTATGGCGGTCATGGTCAATGCTGTCGATGCTGATGCCCATCGCCATCGCGCCGGCGGCTTTAAGCTTGAACGCTAAATCATGCGTAATAAGCGTGCCGTTGGTACCGAACACCGGGCGGAGTCCCTTGCTCGATGCGTGCGCGACCAAATCCACGATGTCGGGACGCGTCATCGGCTCGCCACCGCTAAAAATCATGATCTTGAACCCCGCCTTCGCGATTTCGTCAATCAGCTTCATAAGTTACACTTGTTGGTAGTCATCCAAGATACAATCATTTTTCTCGCTCAATATGTGATTTACGTAACAGAAATATAGAAAAAAACCTTAAATGCCTTTTCACTCAAGCACTCCGCTCATCAAAAACATATATTGACGATATGCCGATTAAAAAGTTACTCATTCTCGCCCTCATCATTGGCGCCGGTTACTATATCTTCGGGGTGAAAGGTTTCAATCCTTTCGCCAAGAAGATCCGTGGAGACATTCAGCTGTACACGCTCGACGGACAGCAAAAGACGCTGAACGACTATGCCGGCGAGAACGGCACCTTCATATTCTACATGGCAACCTGGTGCCCGCACTGCGCCGAAGAAGTCGGGTTCCTGAAAAGCCTTCAGGATTTCTTCAGACTCCACAAGATCGGGGTCGTCATCTGCATGACCGGAGGCGACAACGACGAAATCCACGGTTGGGTTTACAAGCAAGACCTCCCCTGGGACTGGCGTACCGTATACTGGCAAGATCCACTCTACGACGAATTCCACATGAAAAAGACTTCCGTCCCCTACTTGACGGTACGCGACAAGAACAGCAAAGTCGTTTTCAGCAACTCCGGAGCCTTCTACTCGAACACACTCTCGGAAATTGCCACAAACATGCTCAAGAGCTACAAGTAATTGCCTCTATTTGATTGGAATCCCCACATTTTGATTATATTTGCGTCTGCTAGATAACCTAGGAGTACCAATGGACGTCAAGTACCTTCTCGCTGCAGGCGCGTTAGCCCTCGCCTTTGTCGCCTGCGACAACACCACTTCGGCCAATACCGAAGGGGACGCCATGATTGGCCAGAAGAGTGCCGTGACCGAAAACAACGATTCATCCCCCAAAAGCTACTCGAGCAAAGACAAAATCAGTTCGAGCAGCACCACCAAGAACAGTTCTAGCGAAGATATCCCGTCCGACTGGAATGAAGACGAATACGACGACATCCTGCCGTATGACGAATCACCTGCAATTATTTCAACCCAATGTACCGGAGAGATTTCAGATGACCACTGGTACGCCTACGTTAAAGAAATTCAAGATGATATTGAATCCGTCGGTACCATAGACGTCACAATCGATGGTTCCACGATGACCACCGTCATTGAAGGCTCGGTAGACCTAGGCAGCGCGGAGCTGTGCGCATTTCTCGAAGCCGTACCCGAATCCAGTTCCGAGGAACCATCCGATAACGACAAGGCCTTTGGCCCGGCAGTCGAAGAGGACTATGGCTGTGACGGAGCTATCCTGAAAATCAAGGAAAAGAGAATCAAGACGAACATAAACGCAAATGACCGCGAACTCGCCTACGAAGAATCGATAGTCAAATGCAAAAGCTACTAAAGCGAACAAAAAGAAAAACTGTATGAGAAGAATCGTAATTACCGGCCTTGGTGCCGTAACCCCCGTCGGCAAGAACATTCCCGACATGTGGAACTCCATTCAGCAGGGCAAGAGCGGCATCGCTCCCATCACGCTTTTCGATGCCAGCAACTGCCCAGTGAAGATTGCCGCCGAAATCAAGGATTTCAAGCCCGAAGAACACGGGATCGACCCGAAGGAAGCCCGCCGCATGGCCCGCTTCACACAGTTCCTGGTGGCCGCTGCGAACGAGGCCGTCGCCGATGCGGGCCTCACCCGTGAACAGCTCGCCGAAGACACCACCGGAATCGTGGCCGGCAACGGCCTTTCGGGCATGGACGTCATCGACGAGACGTACAACAAGTACATCGAAGGCGGCAAACGCAGGGTTTCGCCCCTCGCCATGCCGGAACTCATCCCGAACGAGGCGTGTGCAAACGTCTCCATCGCCCTCGGCATCACTGGATTCGCACACACCATCGCGACCGCCTGTGCCTCCGGCACCGACGCCATCGGGGTCGCCCTCGACGCCATCCGTTCCGGAAGGGTCGACGTGTGCCTTGCCGGCGGTTCCGAAAGCGGTATTACCGAATACTCCATCAAGAGTTTCGCCGGCATGCACGCGCTCACCGACAAGTTCAACGACGCCCCCGAAAAGGCGTCACGCCCGTTCGACAAAGACCGTAGCGGCTTTGTCATGGGCGAAGGCGGTGCCGTGATGGTGCTCGAGGAACTCGAACACGCCAAGGCCCGCGGTGCCAAGATTTATGCGGAACTGGCCGGCTACGGCGCTTCTGCCGACGCCTACCACATCACGAGCCCGCGCCCGGGTGGAGAATCGTGCGCCAAGGCGATGGTGCGTGCCATGAAGGATGCCGGAATCGCTCCGACCGACGTGGATTACTACAACGCCCACGGTACCTCGACCCACCTGAACGACATCACCGAGACCGAGATGCTCAAGATCGCGCTCGGCGAGCATGCCTACAAGATCAAGGTATCGAGTACCAAGAGCATGACGGGCCACTGCGTGGGTGCCGCCGGCGTCATCGAGGCCATTATCAGCACGCTCGCCATACGCGACTCCTTCTACCCCGCGACCATGAACCTCGACTGCCCCGACGAAGGCTGCGACCTCGATTACGTGCCGAACAAGGGCGTTCCGGGCAACATCGACGTCGCCGTATCGGCCTCACTCGGGTTCGGTGGCCACAACGGCGTGGTCGTCATCAAGAAATTCAACTAAAAAAGGCCGTTTACCTGCTTTTTTTGTATTTTTCGGTAGAGCACGGTCCTTGAACCGTGCCGAACCAAGGAGTGGACCATGTCCGACTGGCTGTTTAAATCGTGGCTCAAGATTTCCGCACTTACGGCAATCCTGTTTTTCTTCTATCACCTATTCATCTCCCAGAAGCTCGAAGAAGAGTACCACTCCTTCGATAAGGACAACAAGTAAGGTACCCTCATGGAACAGAACAAGGACATCCTGGACATCCAGGCCGCCGAACAGAGCTCCCGCAAGAAGAAGAAATTCATCCTGTGCTACCACAGCCTGACCGTGAACAACTTCAAGAAGGCCTCCGTTCAAATCCGTAAGCTCGCCGAGGCCGCCGGCGCCCCCATCAGCATCGCCGTCGTGCCCGCCATCGGGGCCGCCCCCGAGTCCGAAGCCGAACAGTTCCGCGAAGAACTCGAGAAGTTCGTTAAAGAAGGCTACGAAATCATGCTCCACGGGGCCCGCCACCGCGCCGACCTCCAGATGAAACGCAGCCTCCAGGGAAAAATCGTCCTCTGGATATCCAACAACGGAGCCGAATTCGCCGGTATCGACGAGCGCTTTACCCACGCACTCCTCAAGAGGAGTCTCGCCCTCTGGAAGGCGAACGGCATCGGTAAGCCCTCCGGATTCATCCCTCCCATCTGGTTCGGCAACAAGTACCTCAAGCAGCAAGCTCTCGAGATTTTCGACTACTACGAAGACTACCACGGTATATACCAGAAGGTGGACGGCAAGGTCAAGAAATACAAGTCCGACACGCTCAGCTTCTCCGTGTACCCGCCCGCGGTACTAGGCATT
>CADBLC010000216.1 GCA_902795385.1 Fibrobacter succinogenes
CGGCCACGATGCTTTCGAGCGCCCGTGCGGATTCTTCTACAGGAATCATCCGGCGTTCAAAAAGCGAAGGGTCTTGCCGGTGGCAATTCGAGACGGCGTCGCCCGTCGATTTTAAGAAGTACACGAACGCGGTGCCGAGCGTAATAAAGACGATGTCCGCCTTCTGCAAGAATTCGCGGGCCTGAGTGGTCGCGGCGTTTAATTTTTCGATGCATTCTTCGCGGGAACTTGCCGAAAGGGAACTGTGGGCGTCGAAACAATGCCAAAGCCTGTCGCATCGCGCATCTTGGAAAACATCTTCTTCGCCGAAAACCTTCCCGCTGGTGATGGCCTTGACTTGGCGTGCCATGGAGACGGGGTTGTACACGGTCCCGAACGGGTTCGCAAGCGTATGGAACTTACGGTTTGCGAACTGCGACGATATGTTGTCCGCAAAGCACGAACCGAAGAATGCGATATGGCTCGTGTAGTCAATCTTGAAATTTGCGGCGGGGATGTCGATTCTCGTGAAGAAATCCATATTGTAAATATAGAAGGAAAGACATTCTCTGGGGCGATGCATGGGGTGATATCGAAGAATTCATATTGTAGAATACTGTAATTTTTGTTTGTTTTTGCAAAAAAATGCCTAAATTCTTTAAAATAATGAAAAAATATATTGTGAGCTATTGACTTTTTTGAAATTAGGGGTATATTTGTCTCAGAGCGGAAAGGAACGCTCAGAATGGCTAGGCGCCATTGCGTTAGGAGGAAAAATGAAAGATGTACTCGAATATACGGACTACCGTCAGTATATCGCGGATTACTACGCCGACAGGAAGGCGAGATCCTCGTTTAGCTGGCAGGGGTTCGCCAAAAAGGCGGGATTTACCTCGCCGGTTTACCTTAAATATGTGAGCGAGGGCAAGTTCAACCTGAGTGACGATGCGGCAAGGCGCGTCGCCGATGCGATGCGTTTGCTGGGTTACGAGAAGGATTATTTTTGCGAGATGGTCCTTTTTGACCGTGCGGGATCGGATGCCGCCAAGAAAGCCGTGTTCAAGAGGATGCTTGCCATCGCGGATAGCCACAAGGCGAAAATTTTGGAGGGGGATTCTTTCCGGTACTTTAGCGACTGGAAAAATTCGGTGTTGCGTGAGCTGGCGCCGACGATGCCGGGGGCGAAGCCCCTCGCGATGGCCCGTGCTTGCCGCCCGAAGGTGAGCGCTGCCGAGGTGAGCGAGACTCTCAAGTTCCTCGTGAGCGCGGACCTGCTGCAGAAAGACGAAAACGGAAACTACGTACAGACCGACAAGACGGTGACTACCGGCCCGATGGAGGTGACTCCGGTTGCCGTGCGTGGTCTGCACCGCCAGATGGGCGAACTCGCGCTCGATACTATCGAGGGCGTGCCGCAGGACAAGAGGAATTTTTCGGGACTGACGCTCGGGCTCACGCAGGGCGCCTACGATGAAATTGTTCAGGAAATCGCCGAGTTTCGCAAGAGGATTATCGCGATTGCCACGAAGGAAGACTCTACGGATGAGGTGTACCGCATGAACATCCAGTTCTTCCCGATGACGAACAAACAGGATTTAAAAAAATAGGGTAGGAGGACATTATGAAACTCGATAAGATAAACGGACGTACGGTCCTTATATTGTCGCTGTTCGCCTTGGCGCTGGTAGCCTGTTCCAATGACGATTCCAAGTCGGTGGCGGGCGGCGCTTCCGAAGAGGCGGGACTGTATGCGCTGGCAGGTCGTGTTGGCGATTCGCATCCTCGGATGTTGACGGATCAAGGTGGCGAGTCTTCGGACGACGGTAGTTCGCAGTATGCCCCCAAGGGGACGATTGTGACTGTTTATGAACTGGATTCCTTGACGCTTGATACGACGGGACGTTATTTTGTGGACACTATTGACAACGATAACGGCTTGTTTAAATTTGATTCGCTCCCTGTAGAAAGTCCGTATGTGCTGATTGAAACGCAAGATTCCTGCATAACGGAAAACTGCAGTGAGCGTGGGGCATGGACTCTATCTTGGATACTCCCTATGAGGTTTGATTCAGAGGGCGTTCATGTGGATAGTTCTACCATGTTCTCGATAACTCTGAATGCAATTGTTGATTTGCGGGATAGCCAAAAGGTAAGTGTCAATTCGTTGACCCGTATGAAAGCTCCCCTTGTTCAGCAGTATTTTGCCGAAGGAATGTCTTTTGCCGAGGCAAGTCAAAAAGCGCAACAGGAAATTCTTGAGAATCTGGGTATTTATGAGGACTTAGGGGACTTTGAAACGCTTGAAAATGACGAATTGCCTTATGTCATTGAGCTTGTGTCTTTGATTCCTTACGGAAATGATTGGCTTGTGACTCATTTGATAAGCTCGCAACGGCGCTATGGCGGCAAGCCTCGGGCAGTATTTGCCGCTTTTGGGGAGGCCATGGAAGGGTATTATTTGAGCACGATAAAATTGGCTGACTATGAAGCCGCTTACATTGCGCACGAGGCTGGCCTGGGTCGTTGCACGGAGTCTCGAGACGGCGAATACCATTCTGTTGAGTTTGATTATGAACCCCATTCATTCGTTTGTCATTCGGGAAAGTGGGTTAGTGGTGTCGAAAAAATGGAATATACAAAGGGAACGATGGTTGATAATCGTGATGGCAAAACATATAAGACCGTGACTTATACCTGGAATGGCGTGCCCGTTACATGGATGGCGGAGAACCTGAACTTTGAAGATACCACGTCGTCGAATGTCGATAGCACTTTGAAAAAGAATCTGCTCGGAAAAACAAGGTGTTATGAAAACGACCCCACGTGTGAAATTTTCGGACGCTTTTACGCGTGGAGTGCTGCGATGAATCTTGATTCGTCAACGTTAAAAGTGGTTGCCTGGAGGTATCGAGATTATTATGACGAAGAAAGTGAATCCTGGAAAGGAACGAGTGATTCTATGATTGTAGAATCTGGATGCTTGACGGGGTATCCGTTTAATCCTGTTGCGCTTAATCCCTTCTATCGTGTAGATTTTGGTGGCTGGACTCGCGAAAACGATTATTCTGATACCGCTATGTACCGGTATTGCATAGAAAAATACACTGAGACTGAATTGAGCATCGATTATTCCAGATTTATTTCGGATTCGAGGCCGGTCCAGTATCAAGGCGTATGCCCGGATGGTTGGAGAATTCCCAATAACAGCGATTGGCTTACCTTGTTTGCGATCCTTCGCGATAAATACGCCGAAATGCGTATTTCTCCGATAACGTTGTTGGGAGATTCCTATGCAACTGGATTTGATTATGTTCCTCCGATGAGCATTTTGTTGGAAGACTCAACGAACTTGCTGTCGTTGGATATAATTGACATGTATACCACCAATTATGCTGCTGTTCCGGATGTAGATGATGAAAACGCGGCGATATTTGCTTACATGTTCAATAACGAACATGAAAGTATACTGAGTTGGAAATTCAACCGATTTGATCAGGTCAGTGAACCGACTCTTGTCCGCTGCGTCAAGAATTAACAAAAATCTCTTTGGGTAGGAGGAAAGGAAGGCGGGCTTCGGCCCGCCTTCTTTGCTTTTTTACCATTTTGTTATGTTGTGTGTATTATGAAAAATGCCAAATTATTCTATA
>CADBLC010000217.1:0-1485 GCA_902795385.1 Fibrobacter succinogenes
TGTGCTTGACCAAAATTCAGCAAACCGGTCACCCATTGAAGGATTTTCATCGGAAACTACGGGAAGAACATTGAAGCCGAATAAATCTTTTCCGGGAACGTCAGATTCGGATATGCATTCCCATTTTAATTTTGATCTCAATACGGTGGAGGCACTGTCTTGAGAGACCATTTCGACATAATCCTTTAATAATTGCCAATCTTCGTTGCTTGGCAGGTGCCAACCTTCAGGGCAAATTTCGTTTATGACCTTTTCGTCGTATAGTCGACCATATTCTTGACAGTGTTTGTCCTTTTCTTCATTATATATTTTTGTGAATTCGTGATACAAGGCGGTGTCTTGTCCAATTATATGCTTGATATTGACCCAGCGCATGCTGTTAGGGCACATATCCTTGAGTGTGGCCTCGTCGAAAAAACGGCTGTATCTTTCGCAGTCCTCGATTTCGTATGGACAAGATCCTAAAGTGCTTTTATCACTGGTTAGCGTGCGCTCGTCGATTCTCATGTTCTCCGCCATCCAGGTCTGGGTCCCGATGGTCACGGTTTTATACTGCTGGTTGTCGCGCTTGTCCGTGAAGGTGCCGTATTTGATATCCTTGTTGAACGTGTCGTTCGTGCCGGACTTGCCCGAATCCGAGGAGTTGGAATTCGAGGAGCTGGAGTCCGAGGCGCTCGAATCCGGATTGTCGCTAGGGGCGGAACTGGAACTGCTGTCGTCTAGGCAGGCGGTAAAAGCCAGGAGGGTGAGGACGATGATGAGGGAATGAGTTAGTTTGCACGGAATCATGGTGTAAATATATAAAACCCCGCCAAAGGCGGGGCATTAAAAGAGGATGACGCGGGGCGGTTACTTGAACTTCGCAGTGATGTTCTGGCCGCCGTTCAGTTGCAACTTGCGCGGGTTCTCCTTGGAACCGTCGCTCCATCCGTCAAAGATAGCGCCGTTGCTCGGTACAGCCTGCAACAGCAAGTCGTTGCCCGCGTAGAACTTACCCTGGTAATTGGAGCTCGGGAGCTTCATGCCGTCAACCGTCACGCTGCCGTTTCCGCTTGTCGAGATGTTCACGCTGACTTCGTTCGAAAGACCGAAGTACTGCTGCATCTCCTGGCGGACCGTCTGGCTTCTGTTCTGGGCGAACTTCAGGAGGTCGCTTCCGTCGGGAGCCCAATGGAAGTTGCTCTGGTTACGCGGCCATCTCTGCTGGTCGCGCTGCTGTTCGCTCGAAGGAATCTCCGCCATCATGTCCTTGACGGTCTGCTGCACCTTGGAGTACGTCAGGTAGCTGTCGAGCAATATACACGCGTTGTTGATGAAAAGGCGCTTGAAGTCCGGATTCTGCAAGAGCTTGCTCAGCATCGGGCCCGGGCCGCCACCCATGCCGCCCATGTTGAATCCGCCCATGCCGCCCATGCCTCCCATGCCGCCGGCGCCCCACTGGCTCTGGCCGCCCTGGTTCGGGTCACCGCCCTGGCCCTGGTTCAT
>CADBLC010000217.1:1518-5136 GCA_902795385.1 Fibrobacter succinogenes
AAACCGTGGTCGGTATCGAACGCTACGAACTTGAACGGAACGCCGTTGCCGCCCCAGGCGCGCACGTTGTTGGTGGGCCAGTCGCCGTTGTGGTAGTACATCTCGGCGAGCATGTACTGCGCAAAGCTGTTCACGTTCATCTTGTTCTTGAGCTGCTCGTAGCTGGAGTTGTTCTCGCCGGCGTAGTTGCCGCTGTTGATTTCGTTTACCAGCTGCTGGTATTCCTGGTACGAGGCGCCGTTCGTGCCGCTGGCCTCGAGCTGGGAACCCTTGATTTTCACCATGTTGATGGACTTGGAATCAATGCCGTAGTTCGTCTCGACAAAGCTCCTGTTGAGGCGTTCGCGCAGGTCGTGAATGCCGAAGTATTCGCCGTCGTAGAACACCACCACCTGGCGGCTTCTCTGGTAGTCCACCTCGGTGCCTTCCATGAGGCTAGTCATCATGGCGTCGCCGATGTAGTCCGTCCAGAAGCGGTTACCGTTGTTGCGCAGGTTGAAGCTCTTCATTTTCTTGGCTTCGGGGCGCGTCTTGAAGAAGGAGTACTTGAGCACCTTGTCGCCGTACAGGTCGTTCTCCATCTTGATGGCCACGCTCTTTTTGGGCTTGTAGCGGCTCCAGTTGCCAATAATCGAAAGCCCGGCGTCGATTTCCCATGTCTTTTCGGAGGTATTGCTTCCGTTCTCGAAGTATTCCACGTGCACGGGGAGTTCCTTGTCGCTCCAGTAGTTGGCCCTTTCGCAGGGCTCCATGCAGTTGGGGTTGCTGTTGTCGGTGACGTTTCCGCCGCCCATGCCCATGCCGCCCCACTGGCCCTGGCCGCCCTGGCCCTGCCCGTTGAGCGGACCGGTCGCGTAAAGGCCGGTGGTGGAGTCAAACATGTCCGTATGGTTAACGGTAATCGCGACTACCGGCATCGAGACGTTCTCGTTGATGAAGTACGTTTGCGTGGTGGTGTCGGCGGGCTGCCCGTTCACGAATTCGCTACAGCGCACCACCGTGTTCTTGGTAATCGCCATGGACGAGGTGATGGACTGCGAACCCTGCGTAGGGATGGAGCCGTCGAACGTGCACTTGATTTGGCCACCCTTTTGCGGGGTGGGCGGCTCGATGGTGAGGCTCTTGTAGAAGCCAGCCTTGGGGAGGAACGTTTCCTTGGCCTTGTGGTTGTCGTCGTATTCCTTGAGGCCGCTAGACGATACGCCCGCGACTGCCGACGAGCTGGATATCAGGGGCTTGGAGCCCGAGCTGCCGGGAATGAACGTGCCCGAACTGGTTGGGAATTGCTTGCCCGAGCTGCCGGGGATGTACGTGCCGGAACTCTGGAGCGGCATCGAAGCGCTAGATGCCGGCGGGGTAATTGCGGAATAGCCCGCGAGAGCCGCGGAACTGACTTCGGTTGGGGGAATGTAGATGGTTTCACCGGTGTTCGGGTCTACATAAGGGAGCAGGGTAGACGTGTCTTGCAAGGCGAAACCGCCCTGGTCGAGGGCTGCCGCCGTGGCGGGATCTTCTGAACAACCGAACATCACTGCACTGGTCAGTGCAATTGAACAAAGTAAATATTTTGTTTGCATAGCTCTCCTCGTCGCTATTACATTTTTTGTCCAAACACCGCTAATGCTTTACTTTCAATATATAATATTCGGGCGCCAAAAGCCTGCTTTTGTGCAAAATTTTTTGTAATTTCTTTTTTATAGTGCTTAATTTTTGATAAAAATCACGTCAAGTGTGTAAAAATTGTCTTAAAATGCCGATTTTGGCCCTTTTTGGGCGCGTGCGGGCCGTTTCCCCCTCCGGGCCGCCCCGGAAAGTTTCCTATATTTTACATGTTCGAATGGTTTTTGGACTGTTTTTAGCGGGGAACCCTTGAGAATTAGACTCATCCGTGTCTTAGCTGTTTTTTGCCTTGCGGCGCTATTTGGGCCCGCGGGTTCCCTGGCTGCGTCCCCGGTGGTGGGGGCGGAACGTTCCCGCAACTTGAAGCAGCTCGATTACGCCCCGATGCTATGGGAGTACCATGCCCAGACGGTGGGCGAGGGGCGTGCGTTCTTTACGTATCCGCGGCGCAATGACGGTTTTAGGGACGAACTGCGCCGCGAGCGGGCGCTTGTATCCTTCGGGAACGGCTTGGACTCGGCGGCCAGCGGGCATTCCTTCGCGATTTTGGCGTCGCCGGTGCTGGGCATTGACTACCGCGGTAGCGAGGCGATGAACGATACCGTGTGGCCCGGCTTTGATGGCGGGCTCTACCTGAGGGGCTTCGCGGACTCTATTGACTTTGACTTGGACGCGCGCATTTACGCCGAGAGCCACAGCGCCGGCAGCAGCGACGGCGACAAGAGAACGCCGCAGAGTTTTGACGGCGAGGTGTTTGACGTGCAGCACGAAGACCGCGGGGGAGTGGACTACGTGAGCTACGCCCGTTACCGCGCGCACCTGGGGCTGAACTACGCGTTTTTCCGCCTGCAATTGGCCCGCGACGTTTTGCACTGGGGCCCCGGCTACTACAACAACCTCACGCTCAACCAGTTTGCGCTCCCGTACAACATGATTGCCCTGGATGTAGTGTTCGGGCCGTTGCGCGTGTATAGCGCCTATGCCGACTTGCGCGTGAACAGCTGGAGCTACAGCAAAGACAACCTGAACGACCGCAACATGTACGCCCACCGCTACGAACTGGCGCTGGGCAACCTCACCGTGGGCATGAGCGAACTGCAGATCCTTTACAACGAGAACAAGCCGTGGCTGTTTACGCCCGTGGTGCCTCTCTTTATAGAGAAGGGCAACTACACCGAGCGCGTGAACAACGGGGCGCTCGCCTTCGATATTGACTACCGCCTGTTCAGCATGTTGCGCCTGTATGGCGAGTTCCTGCTCGACGACATGGAATCGCCCTACGCCGTTTACGAGAACCGCTACAGCAACAACCGCTGGGCGGGCATGCTCGGCATGCATTTTGCGCAGAACCTCACCGTGGCGCAGCGCCGCCTGCAGCTGGGCTCCATAGCCGAAATCGCCCGCGTGGAGCCGTACACCTATTGCCATTACGATACCGCCCAGGCGCAGATGGCCCACCTTGGCCGTCCCCTGGGCAACCCGAACGGCCCGAACAGCCTCGCCGTGGACTGGACCGCCTACGCGCAGTTCCCGGCACTTGCGGGCTCCATTTTCATGGGCTTGCATAACAAGTGGCTGTGGAAGGGCGTTGATGCCGGCAGCAGCATTGACGACCCGTACAAGACGGTCGAAAAGCGCTTTGTACACGGGGCCCCGCTCGTTTATACCGTCGCCCCGTCGCTCAGCTTCCAGGGCAAATTCGTCTCGTTCATGGGCGAACTCACGTTTGGCGACGAAGCGGGCGTGTATTTACGCACAACGTTCATGTGGTAACTTACAAAAAAGTTATATTTGGGCAAAAACAGGGGTATTTCTGTGTGGGATTATAAGAAATTCTTAACAAGCTTTAGGCTGCGCAAGCGTTTGCTGGCCATGGCAGATGCCTTCATTATAGTGGTGGCGGGATTTTTCGTGAATCTCCCGCTCCCGCTGTTTGCGGATAGGATCGGCCGTCCGGAGCTGTTCTCTTACGCGCTGCTCACCGTGTTTTCTTGCTTT
>CADBLC010000218.1:0-6015 GCA_902795385.1 Fibrobacter succinogenes
GGCGATGCGCTCTCGATGCGCCTCAAGTCGCCGGGATTTTTCAAAAATTGCAAACTGGGCGACAGCGTCGCTAACGACGGCGTGTGCCTTTCTGTTGAATCTTGTACCGAAGATGAAGCCACTTTTTGCCTGATGCACCAGACGGTCGAGAATACCGCCTTCAAACAGGCCGCCGTCGGGAAATTGGTCAATCTGGAACTTCCGTGCCGTGCCGATAGCTTTATGGGCGGGCATTTTGTGATGGGCCATGTGGACTGCATTACCGAAGTCATCAAGGTGACCCCGCGCGAAACGGGCGTGGAAGTCGACCTCAAGATGCCTGCGGACCTCAAGCGCTACATTATCCGTCGCGGTTCCATCTCCCTAAACGGCATCAGCCTCACGGTGGCCGAAAAGTTCGAGGATTCCATCCGCGTGTGCATCATCCCCGAGACGCTTGCCCGCACGAACCTGCGCAACTGGGTTGCCGGGACCATTGTGAACGTGGAAGTCGACATGCTCGGCAAGTATATTGAAAATTATCTGAAGGAACGTGACCTTGCTTAATACGATTGAAGAGGCCATAGAAGATTTTAAGAACGGCAAGTTTTTGATCGTGGTCGATGACGAGGACCGCGAGAACGAGGGCGATTTCGTAATCGCCGCCGAGAAGATTACGCCCGAAAAGGTGAACTTCATGCTCCACGAGGGCCGTGGCGTGCTCTGCTGCCCGCTGCCCATCAAGCGCTGCCATGAACTGAACCTCACGCGCCAGACCGCCGAGAACACCTCGATTCTGGGCACTCCGTTTACCATCATGGTCGACAAGATTGAAGGCTGCACTACGGGTGTATCTGCCCACGACCGTGCAGCGACCATCCTCGCACTTTCCGACCCGAACTCCAAGCCGAGCGATTTTGGCCGTCCGGGACATATTTCGCCCCTGTATGCGCAGGAAGAAGGCGTACTCCGCCGCGCGGGCCATACCGAAGCGGCTGTGGACCTCGCGAAGCTTGCTGGACTTAGACCCGCGGCCGCCCTTATCGAGATTATGAACGAGGACGGTACGATGGCCCGCATGCCGCAACTGCAGGAAGTGGCGAAGAAGTTCGGCCTCAAGATTATCTCTATCCGCGACCTTATCGACTACCGCCTCAGGAACGAGAAGTTGGTGCAGCGTGTGGCCGCCCCGCACGTGCAGACCAAGTACGGCGACTTTACCGCCTACGCTTACAAGAGCAAGACCGATGGCGTGGAACATGTGGCCTGGGTCGCGGGCAACCCCGACTTCAGCAAGCCGGTTTACGTGCGCGTGCACAGTGAATGCCTTACGGGCGATATCTTTGGTAGCCTCCGTTGCGACTGCGGCGAACAGTTGCAGTCTGCCATGAAGTTTATTGGCGAGCATGGGGGAGTGTTCCTGTACATGCGCGGCCAGGAAGGCCGTGGTATTGGACTGTGCAACAAGCTGCGTGCCTACGAGCTGCAGGAGAAGGGCATGGATACGGTCGAGGCGAATCTGCACCTCGGGTTCAAGTCGGACCTCCGCCAGTATGGTACCGGCGCCCAGATCCTTGCGGACCTCGGCGTGAAGGAAATGCGCCTTTTGACCAACAACCCGAGCAAGATTTCGGGCATCTCGGCCTACGGACTCAAGATTGTGGAACGCGTACCCATCGAAGTCAAGCCGAACAAGGAAAACCTTTTCTATCTGCTCACCAAGCAGAAGAAGATGGGCCACCAGCTGCATATCGACGGCGCGGCGCCCCAAGAGAATTTGAAAGAGGAAAAATAAGATGGCTAAAGAAATCAAGAATTCCCTGAATGGCTCTGGCCTCAAGATTGCAATCGCGGTCGCCCGTTTTAACGAGGTGGTGACCGACAAGCTCCTGGAAGGTGCGCTCCGCCAGCTCGAACTGCTGGGCGTTGCCGAAAAGGACGTGACCGTCGTGCGCGTTCCGGGCGCTTTTGAACTCCCGGGCGTGTGCCGCAGGCTCGCCGATTCCAAGAAGTACAATGCCGTGATGGCCATCGGCGCCGTGATCCGCGGCGAGACGAGCCACTACGACGTGGTGGTGAACGCCTCTACCGGCGGTGTCGCTAGCATCGCTGCCGAGGGCAAGCTCCCCGTGATTCTCGGGATTCTCACGACTGATACCGTTGACCAGGCGATGAACCGCGCCGGCCTCAAGGCGGGTAACCTCGGTGCCAACTGGGCATCTACCGCCGTCGAAATGGCAAACCTTTACAAGGCCATCTAATTATGCCAAGAGTAAGTTACAGACCAGCCCGCGTATTTGCCATGCAGCTCCTGTATGCCATGGAAATTGCCGGGGCAACGGCGGGGGAGGTGCTTCCGGGAGTCCTCGCAAGCCAGCCTATCGCCGATGATCAGAAAAAATACGGGATGAACCTCGTCGACCTGGTGCAGGCGCACCGCGAAGAGCTCGACGAAGATATCCGCTCTGCATCCGTGCACTGGGAAATCGACCGCATGGCGAAAATCGACAGGATTGTCATCCGTATCGCCATGGTGGAACTCCTGTACGTGCCCGATGTTCCCACCAAGGTTGCCGTGTCCGAAGCCGTCCAGATTGCGACGAAGTTCAGCACCGACAACTCCGGAACTTTCGTGAACGGCCTTCTGGCCGGCTTCATGCAGAAACATGAAATTGTTACTAAACCTACAAAGAAGGAATCGTAATCGTGATTAAGGAAAAATGGTTGAAGCATATCTTTGCGGGTGTCGCCAGCTTGGTGGCGCTGATCGTCTACATGATGACGATGGCTCCGACGGTGAGCTTCTGGGACTGCGGTGAATTTGTCGCCTGCGCCAATACGCTCGGTATCCCGCACCCCCCTGGAACGCCGTTCTTCGTGTTCCTGGCCCGTGCGGTCATCGTGCTGCTCCCGTTCGTGGGTGAAATCGCGAAGCGTGTGAACTACATCTCTGTGGTGAGCTCCGCCGCGACGGTCTACCTGACGGCCCTCTTCGCCTGGGAACTTCTTTCGACCATCCTCAAGAGCGACAGTCTCGCCGAGAAGATTTCCGAGAAGGTGCGCACCATCGTGCTCGGCACTTCCGCTCTCGTGGCCGGCTTCCTCCTGACGTTCTCCGATACTTTCTGGTTCAACGCGGTCGAAGCCGAAGTCTACGGCATCGCCATGTTCATCCTGATGCTCATTTCTTACCTCGGCCTCATCTGGTACAACAAGAGGGAAGAAGAGGGAAGTGACCGTCTGCTCATCTTTATCTGCTACATCGCCTTCCTCGGCGTTGGTGCCCACCTCTACACGATGCTTACGGTTCCGGCCGTGTTCGTGCTCTTGCTCGTTGCCCAGCCCAAGAAGATCGTGGAACGCATTCCTGTCTGGATTACGGGTACGCTCCTTTGCTCCGTCATCTACATGGTTTCCGCGTTTATCGAGCTTTCGCTCGGCTGCTTGATTGTGCTTGCCATCTTGACTGCTGCCAAGCCGTTCCGCCCGAATGTCAACAAGGCCGTTCGTCTTTCCCTGGCTTTCTCGTTCTTCGCCCTCATCGGCTACAGCACGCACCTCTACATTCCTATCCGTTCCGAACTCAACCCGATTATCGACGAGAACAATCCGGAAATCAACATCCGTGACGATTGCTCACCAGGTGCTCGCCTTCCCGAGCATGAGCTACGGTGGTTACCAGATGGCCCAGTACCTGCCTTACAAGGTGGGTGGCGTGAATTATGCCAACGGTGTCTACACCTTCGATGCTTCCGAAAACGAACCGCTCGAACGCTTTGGCATCAAGTTCCCCACGCAGATGAGCTTCATGGGCGATGCGATTCTCCCGCAGCTCCTGATATTCCTCATCATGAACGGCCTTTTGGTGATGGTATGCGTCTACGCAATCAAGCGTAACCGTCATGTGGGTATCTACATGGCTGTGCTTTATGCCCTCTGCTCTTTCGGTCTCTTGTTCTACATCAACTTTGCCGACGGCAGCCGCATGGAACAGCGCGAACACGACTACTGGGTAGCCGTGATGAGCCGTAACGTGATGGACCTGAACCGCGGTGGTGCGAACATCTCCGCCCTTCCGGACCCGAACGAACTGATTGACTTGCGCCAGAAGATTGAACGCGCCAAGATTCGCGTCGAGTCCCTGCGCCGCCGCAATGCTCCGGCAACTAAGATTGCCGAAGTGGAACGCGAAGTCTCTGACTTGCAGAGCTCTACGGCTTGGACTAACTGGAACAAGATTGAAAGCGCCTTCGCCCAGGCGGGACAGCGCGCTCCGTTCCCCGAGGCGGTCCACATGGAAGTCCGCGAGCGTGACTACTTCTACACGCCGGCCTTTATCTTCATGAGCCTCATTTTCGGTGTGGGGGCCGGTATCCTCGTGCTCACGTGCGCGACGACGGCTGCAGCTGCCGCATTTGCGACCCCGCTCGCCGTGTTGCTTGCCGTGGTGTCGTTTGCGGTTCCCTGCATCTCGAACTACGAGGAACACGACCGTTCCGGCCTGTGGGTCCCGTGGGATTACGCTTTCAACCTGCTTAACAGCTGCCGCCCGAACGCGATTCTGTTTACGAACGGCGACAACGATACCTTCCCGCTGTGGTTTGCCCAGGAAGTGGCCGGTGTCCGTAAGGACGTGCGCGTGGTGAACCTCTCGCTCGGCAATACCGACTGGTACATTAAGCAGATGCTCGACAACGAGCCCATCCTCAAGCTCAGCTACGACAAGGCTGCCATCGACCGCGACATGGTGCTCGACAACAGCTCTGCCGGTAACCCGAACCACCAGGTTGCTACTTGGGTCAAGAACGCCCAGCGCCTGATGCCGCAGCTCAAGAACCGTATTGATGCCATGGAAGGCCAGGAACTTTCTTCGGCCGATTCCACCAAGCTCAAGATGTTCAAGGTGCATTACCAGGTGTGGGACGCCTTCAACGAGTGGGCCGCCCGTACCCGCAGCGGCATGATGCTCACCCAGCACAAGCTCGTGATTGACCTTGCCCTGCAGAACATGGACAAGCCTATTGAAATCTCGACGACCGTCGGTACGTCCAACTTCATGGGCCTCGAGAAGTACATGGTGCAGGAAGGCCTCGTGTACAACCTCGTGAAGGGCGACCTCAAGGCTCGCGACCGTTCCTTCGATGCCGCCTACACGGCCAAGCTCATCGACAGCACGTTCAAGTTCCGCGGCCTCGGCGACGGCACTGCCTACATCAATTCCGAAACAGAACGCCTGCTCTCGAGCTACGTGTCGCTGTACCTGCAGATTTCTTTCGATATCCGCGAAAAGATGGCTGCGCTCCGCAGTTCCTCTCCGTTCACCGCCAGCAAGAAGGCCGAAATGGATAGCCTTGCCGCTACCGCGACCAAGTACCTGGAACTCGGCATGAAACAGTTCCCGCGCGAATGGCGCAACTACTGGGCTGCCGCGTTCATCTACGAAGTTGCCGGCATGAAGAAGGAAGCGGTCGAAGTGATTGAACGCGGTCTCAAGAATGTTCCTGAATTCGACGAAGGTGGCCGCGCCCGTCTGTTGATGAGCCAGCAGCAAATCAACCAAATGTCCGACGAACCGCTCAAGGTTGAAGCGGATGTCCCGGCTACGGTCGATACTGCCGTTTCCGATTCCTCTGCGACGGATTCCACTCCCGTGGTTGCCGCTGCGAACTAGTTCGAGGTGATGATGGATTTAAGCATGGTCATTCCGGTCAAGGAAGAAAGCGAAAACCTGCCGGAACTCATGAAAGAGATTGTCGAGGCGATGGCGCCTACGGGCTTCGAGTACGAAGTCATCGTCATCGACGACGGCAGCCGCGACAACACGTGGGATGTCCTCGAGAACCTCTCGAAGGAATATTCCTTCATGCGCGGGTACCGTTTCCAGTTCAACTGCGGCAAGGCTGCCGCTCTCGCGCTCGGATTCTCCAAGGCGAAGGGCAAGTACGTCGCGACGCTGGACGGCGACCTCCAGGACGATCCTCTCGAAATCCCGAAGATGATCAAGATTCTCGAGAGCGGTTTCGACCTTGTTTCGGG
>CADBLC010000218.1:6032-8736 GCA_902795385.1 Fibrobacter succinogenes
AGCTGCGTGGTCAAGTTCATCCAGCTCTATGGCGACTACCACCGCTTTATCCCCGTCATGGCCAAGTGGCAGGGCTTCCGCGTTACGGAAATGCCTGTCGCTCACCGCGCCCGCGTTCACGGTGTCTCGAAGTATGGCGTATCGCGCCTGGTTTCGGGCTTTTTGGACTTGGTGTCGCTCGTGTTCATGCGCCGTTTCTCGGCCAAGCCGCTCCACTTCTTCGGGCTGCTCGGACTCCTGTTCATCATGGTCGGCCTGGGCGTTTGCGGCTACTTCGGCTACGAATGGCTCGAGACTGGCGCCATGCATGTGCGTCCGCTGCTCCTCGCGGGTGGCTTTTCGCTCGTGATGGGAGTCCAGTTTGGCTCCCTGGGCCTGCTTGGCGAAATGATGGTGGGCAATAAGAAGCAAAGTTTCCCGGTGTCGGATACTTTCCGTGACGTTTGATTTGTAGATTGTACGTGGAGTTATGATTATGGAGTTCCCCAAAAGTTTAGTGATTGTTCCTACCTACAACGAGAAGGAGAATATCCTCCTCATCATGTCGGCTATTTTGGAACAGAACGAGTGCCTGGAAATACTTGTTGTCGACGACGGTTCCCCGGACGGTACCGGCGACATGGTGCAGGCCGAAGCCGAAAGGAACCCCCGTATCCACCTTTTGCGCCGCAAGGGCAAGATGGGACTCGGCTCTGCGTACGTTACCGGTTTCAAGTGGGCGCTTGAACGCGATTACGAACGCGTGTTCGAGATGGACGCCGACTTTAGCCATGCTCCCACCGACCTCGTGCGCTTTTTGGAAGCTGCCGAGGAATCCGACCTGGTGCTGGGCAGCCGCTACCAGAATCACCGCATCAGCGTGGTGAACTGGGATTTGCGCCGCCTCATTTTGAGTTACGGTGCGAACGTGTACACGCGCATTGTGACGGGCCTCCCGATTAGCGATGCGACGGGCGGCTTCAAGTGCTTCCGCCGTGAGGCCCTGCAGGCCTTGAACCTCGACAAGATGAAGAGCGACGGCTATTGCTTCCAGATCGAGACGACGTTCAAGATTTGGAAGAAGGGCAGATCGAGACGACGTTCAAGATTTGGAAGAAGGGCCTTCGCGTGAAGGAAATCCCCATCGTGTTTACGGACCGCACCCGCGGTACGTCCAAGATGAGCGGCGGAATCATCTCGGAGGCGTTCTTCCTGGTACTTAAACTCAGGCTGGGACTCGCATAACGCCCATGTATTCCTGTTCCATCATCATCATCGCTTACAATTCATGTGACTTTATTCCGGCGTGTCTAAAGTCCGTTCGTGATGCGTGCGATGGAATCGATGCGCAGATTATTGTTCTGGATAACGGTTCGGCAGAACCGATCCTCCCCGAAATCAAGGCTTTCTTTCCGGAAGTCCTGTGGCTCGATTCCAAGGAAAATCTAGGGTTCGGTAAGGGCTGTAACCTCGCCGAAAAGCAGGCGACCAAGCCCTACCTGTTCTTTATCAATCCCGATACGGTCGTGTCGCGTGATTCCTTTACCAAGGTGCTCGATTTTATGGCGGAGCATCCGGAATCCGGTACGGTGGGATGCCGCATCCTGAACGAGGACGGAACGCTCCAGTGGGCATGCCGAAGGTCTTTCCCGACAATCGTCTCGGCCGTTTCCAAGACGATCGGTCTTGCGGGACTTTTCCCGAAAAGCAAGCTGCTCGCCAGCTACAACATGACTTATGCCGACCCCGACGAGATTATCGAGGTCGATGCCATCAGTGGTTCGTTCTTCTGCATCAAGCGTGAACTTTACGAGACCTTGAACGGTTTTGACGAAGACTTCTTCATGTACGGTGAAGACCTCGATCTTTGTTTTAGGACGAAGGTCGCAGGCTACAAGAATTACTACACGCCGTCAACGAACATCCTGCATTTTAAGGGTCAGAGCTGCCGTACGCGCCGTTGGGGATCCTACCTGGACTTCTACAAGGCGATGCTCATCTTCGTGAAAAAGCACAAGGGACTTTACTTTGTTCCAAATTTCCTTGTGTCTTTCGGTATTCTTTTCGCGGCTTTCGTGGGTATGTTCTCGCGTCTGATCCCGAAGTTCTGGAAGATGTTCCTGGATTTGGGCGTGGTGGCGCTGTGGGCTCTTGTATTTTTGCCCGGTTTGGGAAACGATGAATGCGTTTTTACATCCATTAAGGAATCCATAGGGATAATAACGACGTTTGAAGACTGGTGGCTTGTCGGCTTGGTCGCCTTTATTAATATGGTCCTTCTTATTTTCCGTGGGGAATACACAGAATCCAGCCTCAAGGGCGAAAAGTTCTTGCGGTACCTTGTGCCGTTGAACCTTCTTGCCGTTGGGGGGTATGAGGTGTTCCGTTACTTTGCGCAATTTTCTTATGACCCGGGAGACCGTTCTACAATCTATCCCAGTATTGGGTGGTGCGTATATGTCGCCTGTTCGAGCCTGTTCATCCCGTTTGCTCTCTTCGCATGGCGCCGCGTCGCGTTTTGGATAAACTATTTCTACCGCATTTTCGCGAAAAAGCGCCACCGTTCCATTTTGCTCGGCGGCCGCGAGGATTCCCTCAACAACTGGTTCGACAGCTACAACGTGATTCCCGGCATCGAGATTCTCGGCTGTGTGAGCGGCGAACCCGAAAAGCTCTCCGAGGAGAACCGCAAGCACCTCCTGGGCAAGCTTTCGGACATGGAATC
>CADBLC010000219.1 GCA_902795385.1 Fibrobacter succinogenes
ATCCCTAAAAAATTGCACTCTGTCAAGAAATCGGGTCTTTTCTTTCCTGACGAGTTTTTGCTTGATTATCTTGTATACCGAAAACATGATAATCTGTCGTATAAAACATTTCCTTCTTTTGTTGTGCGCCTTGCCTTTGCTGGGGTTGCCCGCTTATGCCGATCCTAGTGGAATGTACATTGACTTTACGGCACAGACCGACAACGATTACGATGGCCCCCTGGTGACCAGGATTCCGCAAGGGTTCTTCAATGTGGGATTGCTGGTGGAAGAAGGCGAATGGAGCGAGGGTATCAATGTCGATGAGATGCAGGGGATATCCCACGACAACGAAAACTATTACCTTACAAACCAGTGGGAGATATTCAAGGTTTCCAAGAAAACGCATAAGGTTGTCGCGAAAAATCACCTGCTCCGGGTAAACCGGTTTCTGAAGGACGGTTTCTACCGCCATTTCGGAGGCATCTCGTGCTATGGGGACTACCTGTATGTTGCCACAACGGGGCGTAGGCATCCCCTGACTACGAAGAAGGCCGTCCCGATAATTATTGTGTTCGATAAGGAACTGAATTTTGTCAAGTTCGGATTCTTGCCCGAGGAATTGCAGAAGGGGGCCGCCTGGGTTGCCGTGAATCCGGCAAACGGACACCTGTATTCGTCGTACGGGCAGGTGGTTTACGAGTATTCCCGCGATTTCCGGAACGGGGAAACCTTGAATGCGGTTGGACACTACGTCCTGAATTTCCGGCATGCCGACTTGAGTCCCGAGGAATGGGAAGACGCCGTGGCGCAGGGAGGCGCATTCTCCGGCAACGGGGTCCTTTTTTATGTCCTTGACTTGAAACACTCCGCAAAGAACGCGAGCACGGGAATCCATGCCTTTGCCCTGCATGACAGCGAAGGTGACGAAATTGACCTCTGGGGATTAAATAACAAGGGAGAGATGCATCCCTTCATTTCCATAAGGTACATCGGCAGCCGTGACGGGGAGCGTTTCTGGGAAATGGAAGACCTGACTTTCGGGAGGGATTCCATTGGCGAGTATATCGGATTGTTGCAACTGAGGAACGGCAAGAAGGACGAAGCACAGGTGGTCCATTACCGCCTGCTGTACGATATCAGGAAGGCTCTAGACGATCTTTCCAAAAAGTTCTTCTAGCTTCTCGTTCTGCTTGACGGTGTCGTATTCTGCTTCCATCTTGGCACGGGCAGCAATGCCCATCTGCGTGCGCAGATTGTAGTCGCTGGCGAGGGCGTCCATGCTCTCCGCCAGTTTGTCGATGTCGCGCTGGCCAACAAGGTATCCTGTGCGCCCGTCGTCGATGATTTCGGGGAGCCCGCCACAGTACGTA
Source organism: Fibrobacter succinogenes (assembly GCA_902795385.1). Classification (GTDB taxonomy): domain Bacteria; phylum Fibrobacterota; class Fibrobacteria; order Fibrobacterales; family Fibrobacteraceae; genus Fibrobacter; species Fibrobacter succinogenes_P. The sequence continues at coordinate 1,353 of CADBLC010000219.1, forward strand.
CCGATGCTCGCCATGGCGCTTGCGCCCGCTTCCTTGAGCACGATGAGTCCCGAGTCGCGGTCGTTGTTTTTGGCGACGATGCACGGTGCCACGAGTACGTCGTAGTTCGCGAGAAGCTCGGGCATCAGCTGTGCGGCAACGCTTCCCTTGAAAATGACTTTGTTTGCAATGCCGAGTTCCGCGGCGAGGCTTTGGAGCTGTTCCTGCAGCGGGCCCTTGCCAATAAGCGTGAGCGTAGAATCCTTGTGCTTGCCAGCAATCTTTGCGAAGGCGCGGATGCCGTACTCGAAACCCTTCTTTTCGACCTGGCGGCCGATCATCAAGAACTGGGCGGGGCGTTCGGGGCGCCTGAACGGCGTGAACGCCGAAGTGTCGACGCCGAGCCTGTGCACATGAATCTTGCTTTCGGGGGCGCCCAGCTGTACGAGGCAGTCGGCCAACTCCTGCGAGGCGGGGAGCAATAGCTGTGCCGTATCGAACATCCTCTTGTACGTGCGCTTGTAGAAGAGGTAGTCGACGGGAATGTGCGGGTTAAGCAGGATTCCTACATCCACTCCGTGGAGCGTCACGATGAGCGGGACTCCGGCTTTTTTCGCGGTTGCCGAGACGAGCGCCCCGTTCGTGCCGAAATGCGCGTGCACGAACCGCGAACCGCTTTCCTTTATGACGTTTACGAACTTGCCGCAGGGGAGTGCCGCATAGTAGAGCATCCGTGCGACGGGGCCGAGCGAGGTGACTTTGTCGTAGGGGAAGTTTTCCCTGGCTGGGTTCAGGCCGCGGGCGATGACGTACGGTTCGAATTTCTTAGCGTGCTTCACCTGGTCATAGATGAAGGTCTCGCTGTAGGGCAGCCAGTTGCCTATCGCCATTGCGTACGGGATTTTCGTCATGTTGTTAATGTAGTATTTTTGGAAGACCGTCCGGCGAAATTGATGTATATTTGCGTAGGTACACTATGGACAAGGTCAAAGTCTGCTTTTATCCCACCTGCGAAAACGCGACGAATCACTTTCTCGCGAATCTCGCGCGGCTCCTCCGTGACGAGGGCAGTTTCGAGTGTTCCGGGTTCCTGGACCTTGCAAAGCAGAAGAAGGGCGAGGAATTCAAGCAGGACGTTTACCATTTCAACTGGTTCGACCAGAGCCTCACTTTTGCATCGTTTTTGTACCGCTACTACATCTTGCTTCGCGTAATTTTTGCCCGCAAGAGAATCGTGTGGACCATCCACAATACGGTCCCGCACGGCGGAGTGCCCGTGTATAACCGCATCTTGCGAGCGCTCTTGTTGCGGTTCTCTTCCGTCATCCACATCATGAGCGAGGGGAGCCGCGAACTGCCTTATCTGCAACCGTACCTGCACAAGGTAGAACTCGTGCCGCATGGCGACTACTTCGATTCGTACCCGGAGTCCGATGCCGATATCCGTGCACGCTTTGGCATTGCCGCCGACGTCCCGGTGGTGCTGTTCCTCGGGGCGATTAGACCGTACAAGAATATTGAAACCCTGCTGGAGGCTTTTGACTTTGACGATGCCGTACTCCTGATTTGCGGCAATGTCCGTCCGTCCGACTATTTGGACAAACTAACAAAATGCTTGTCGGGCAAGAAGAACGTATTCTTTTCGCCGGAATTCGTTCCCGATACGGCTCTCTCGGCCTATCTTCGTGCCGCCTCTTTTTTGGTGGCTCCCTATTCGTACGATTCCGCCCTCAATTCGGGAACCGTCCTGCTCGCCTGTTCGTACGGCAAGACGGTGGTATGTCCCGACATCGCCGGAGTCCGCGATATCCAGGCAGAGTCCAATTGCCTGTATGCGTATCATTACGCAGACAATGCGGAACATGCAGGAAAACTCCGCGAAGCCTTGGCCCGCGCCCTTGCCGATTACCGATCGGGTGTGATTGCCGAAAAGCAGGCCAGGGCCTTGGATTACATGCGCCGCAATTCTTGGGACGCGAACCGTTCCAAGTGGTGTAGCCTTTTCAAGCGCTAGCGCCTTCAAATTTTCTATCTTTTGAATATGGAGATAAAGGCAAAGGACAGCTACCTTCCCGGTTTTACCGTATTGATTCCCTTCTATAACGAACGGAACTTTTTACCGAGACTTCTGGATAGCTTGTTGCACCAGACTACGCTCCCCGCGAAGCTTGTGCTGATAGACAACGATTCTACGGACGATTCCGTGGAAGTCGCGAAGAAGGTTCTCGAAAATTCGCCCGTGCCGTACGAGATTCTCCATGAAGCGCGCAAGGG
>CADBLC010000220.1:0-1952 GCA_902795385.1 Fibrobacter succinogenes
TCTTCGCCGCGGAGCATGATGACCTTGCCCGTGCGGATGTATTCGACGATTTCGAACTTCTGCAACAGGCTCTTGAGCGTGTCGACCTTCATGCTGTTTCCGGTAATCTGGATGATCATGGAGGTGGCGGTCATGTCCACGGTGTTGGCGTGGAAGTGGTCGCACAGCTGCAGGATTTCGGTGCGCTGGTCGGGAGTGCAACGCACCTTGATGAGCGCGAGTTCCTTCTCGACGGCGTCCGTGCCGGTGTGGTCCTTGGCCTGCACCACGTCAACGAGCTTCTCGAGCTGCTTGATGATCTGCATCAAGATTTCGGGATTGCCGTGGGCGATGATGTTCATGCGGCTGAAGTTCGGGTCGAGCGTGGGGGAGACAACGAGGGAGTCGATGTTGTAGCCACGGCGGGAGAACACGAGGGCGATACGCACGAGCACGCCCGGGCGGTTCGCCACCAACAAACTAATGGAATGTCCTTTATCGATCATGGTAATGTCCTCCTATTAGGTCGATCCTGTGGGCTTTTCGAGTTTGGCCTTGGGTGCTTCCGTGAGCATGGCGGTAAGCGGGGCGCCTGCCGGGATCATCGGGAACACGTTGTCTTCCTTCTCGCATTCGCAATGGATGAGGATCGGGCCGTCCTTGTATTCGAGCGCCTTCTGGATGACGCGTTCGGCGTCGGCGGCGCGCTTGATGCGAAGGCCCGGGATGCCGTAGGCTTCGGCGAGCTTCACGAAGTCGGGGTTGCCCATCATGTCGACGCTGGAGTAGCGGTGGTCGTAGAAGAGTTCCTGCCACTGGCGCACCATGCCGAGGTACTTGTTGTCCATCACGAAAATCTTGATGGGCAGCTTGTGGATGGCGGCGGTAGCGAGTTCCGCTTCCGTCATCTGGAAACCACCGTCACCGCTGAAGCTGAGCACCGGCCAACCGGTCTCGTTGCCGAAGGCGGCGCCAATGGCGGCGGGGAAGCCGAAGCCCATGGTGCCGGCGCCACCGCTGGAGTGCAGCTGGCGCGGGTAGTTGATGTGGAAGAACTGTGCCACCCACATCTGGTGCTGGCCCACGTCGGTCGTGACGATGGCCTTGCCCTGCGTGAGTTCGCTTGCAGTGGCAATCACGTGCTGCATGCGGAGCCCGCCCTGCTTGGGGTAGGTGAGCGGGAAGCGCTTCTTCCAGGTCTGGCAAGTCTTGACCCATTCGGCGGTGTCGAGCTTGTGGACCATCGGCAAAAGCTGTTCCAAGACGAGCTTGGCGTCGCCGCACATGAACACGTCCGGCTGCAGCACCTTGCCTTCTTCGGCGGGGTCGATGTCGATGTGCATCTTCACGGCGTCTTTGCAGAACACTTCGAGCTTGCCGGTGATGCGGTCGTCCCAGCGGCTGCCGATGGAGAGAATCAAGTCGCAGTCGAGCACGGCCTTGTTGGCGTACACGGTGCCGTGCATGCCGAGCATGCCGAGCGAAAGCTCGTGATCAACGGGGAAGGCGCCGAGGCCGAGCATGGTGCAGCAAACCGGGGCGCCGAGTTTTTCGGCGAGTTCCTTCACCTGGCGGCTGGCCCCGCTGATCATGGCACCGTGGCCCACGAGCAGCAGCGGCTTCTTGGAATTCTTGAGGAATTCGGCGGCCTTCTCGACGCTCTCGGTAGAGGCGTACGTCGGAATCTTGTAGCCGGGCAAATCCATCTGGTCGGTGAACGGGGCGGTGCAGGGACCTGCGGTCACGTCCTTCGGAAGGTCGATGAGCACGGGGCCCGGGCGGCCGCTGCGGGCGATGTGGAAGGCTTCCTTCATCACGCGCGGAAGGTCGTTCGTGTCTTTCACGAGGTAGGAGTGCTTCACGGCAGCGAACGTCATGCCGCTCGTATCGCATTCCTGGAAGGCGTCCTTGCCGAGGTTCGGGGTGGTCGTCTGGGCGGCGAGCACCACGATGGGGCTGGAATCCATGAGGGC
>CADBLC010000220.1:1992-6160 GCA_902795385.1 Fibrobacter succinogenes
TTGCCCGTCTGGCGGGCGTAGCCGTCGGCCATGTGGGTTGCACCCTGTTCGTGGCGGCTAAGGACTACTTTAATATTGGAATCGAGGATTGCGTCGAACATCGGGATGGCGGAACCACCCGGATAGCCGAAAATAGTGTCGATGCCTTCGCGCTTGAGGCATTCGATAATCACTTCGGCGCCATTTAATGTTTTGTTTGCCATTGATTTTTCCTTTTGAAGGAAGGGGTTCTTTGTAGTTGTTTTGGAAAAATATAGGTATTTTTGTTTTTGATGGCTAGGCATTCTTCTGAATTTTTGAAAAATAATTGAGTTTTTATTCTAAAGTGTGTGATTTTGAAACTGAATATTTCAAAAATGTGTTGATTTTTACTGAAGTTTGCTTGAAATGGCTTTTTGTGTGGTCAAAATTAAGTGATTTTTGGTGTAAATCTTTCAAAGTTGTTTGGTTGTGTTTTGGAAGTTGTGTGTTTTTGCGGTGGAATGGCCCCGGTTGAAAAACGGCACGATTCCGGGGAAAAATCCGTCTTATAGGTATTGACCCTAAAAAGGAGCCTTATGGACGACGAAACCTACTACACGAAAAACGAAACGATACTTCCACGCGAAAAAATCCAGAAATACGGCCCGAAGGCCCTCAGCAACGAGGAACTCCTCGCGCTCATCCTCGGGAGCGGCACGCAGAACTGCGGCGTTTTCGAGCTGTCGCACCACTTGTCCGATTATCTTTCCAGGGCAAGCGAACTGCCTTCGTTCGAGGCCCTCGTCAAGATTCGCGGCCTCGGGGTGGTGAAGGCGACGCAGGTGCTCGCCTGCCTGGAGCTCTCGGCGCGCTACATTCTGGGCGGCAAGGTGAACCCGGTCAAGCGCCCCGAGGACCTCGCCAAGCGCCTGGCCTACCTCAAGTTCGAACGCCAGGAGCATTTCGTGCTCGTGTCGCTCGATTCGGCGAACAACGTCATCAAGGTCCACGAACTCACGCTTGGCCTGGTGAACCAGACTCCGGTGCACCCGCGTGAGGCTTTTGCGCACGCCATCGAGGACCGTGCGGTGGCGGTAATATTCGCGCACAACCATCCTTCGGGCAATCCGGAGCCGAGCCCTGAGGACTACGGCATTACGCGGGTGCTCTGTGCGGCGGGGAAAATCATCCAGATTCCCGTAATAGACCATATTATTATAGGGCGTCGCGGAATAACGAGTATTTGCCGGGAATGCCCCGAAATTTTCGAGGCGAATTTGCCCGGAGATGTAAAAAAATGTTGACAAATGCCAATTTTGCCCCAAAAAGTGTGTTTTTTGCCTCCAAAAGTGTGTTTTTCGTCTCATTTTCACTTTTTGGAATGTAAGCAGGCGGTTCAAGAGAACTATATTTATGTTAGATAGTTTAGGGACAACCCTGTTCACTAAGGAGACTCTATGAAACGAGTAATAACGGGTTTGGCAATGGCGCTCGCCGTGGGCGCTTTTGCTAGCCATCCACAGACCATAAACAAGTATGGCATGGTCGGTGTCAACAAGACTCAATCTGCCCAATCGCTGGGACATTCCAAGCTGGCGTTCGTTTTGCTTGGCGATGCAACTTTTGGAAATGACATGTATCCCCAGTATCCGGATCCGGCGACCGGTATGGGCTACTCCATTATGGATTTCACGCCGATAGGCGTTCCGCAGAAGGCTACCGTAAACGACTTTACGGGTATGGGTGCCTATGTGGGCTTTGGCATTGGCCTTTGGCACTACTTCGACATTGGCGCGACGCTCCCTGTTTACTATGACCAGTTTACCGGCGAGACTGCCTGTACGGATGTAGAAGCCTATTCGGGCACGTGCGACCCGGCTCCGATTGCTTCTACCAAGAACGGCTATATCGGTAACCTCCGTGCCGACTTGAAGGCTCGTTTCCCGCTGCCCGAAGACCAGCCGATGGACATCGCCGTGTTCACCCGTGTTGGTATCGCTACCGCGAACGACAAGAAGCAGGGCATGTGGATTCACGAGCCCGAATATATCAATACCAAGAACGGTATCGCGTTCCCGTACGGTTCCAAGAATACGACCATTACGGCGGGCCTCGCTGTTAGCGCCGACTTCGACAAGATCGATGCCGTGCCGCTCGTGGTCCTCTTGAACGGCGGCTACCGCTACTCCACCAATGGCGACTACCTCTCGCTCCCGTTCATGAGTGCTGCCTTGGATATGTACTTCATGGATTTCCTCTCGGTGTTCGTTGAATACTACTGGGATATCCAGCTTGACGACTTTGATTATCTGGGCATGAAGGAAAGTCTCGACATGAAGCAGCTGACCGGCGCCCTGGTGTTCCACCTGCCGATTGGCCTCGACATCCATGTCGGTGGTTCTTACTACCTCGGTGGTGGCGACAAGTACGTGACCGCTACCCGCGTCTTGGAAAATGGCGACCGCCCGGCTGGTGCCATGGTTTACAAGAACCGTGTGAACCCCGAATACGGCGTGTACGGCGGTCTTACCTGGAGCGGCTTCTTGCTGGCTCAGGACCGCGATGGCGACGGCGTGACGGATGATGAAGACGATTGCCCGGATGACTATGGTCACCGCCTCAACAAGGGCTGCCCGCTCGGCAACCCCGATGCTGACGAAGATGGCGTTTGCGACGCTTGGGTCTCCGAGAAGGGATTCGAAAGCGAATTCAGCGAAGTTTGTGAAGGCATCGACGAATGCCCGAACGAAGCCGGTGAAGGCGAAGACGGCTGCCCGCTCGACGACCCGGATCCGGATAAGGACGGCGTTTGCGATGGCTGGGTGACCCAGAAGAAGATGACCAAGAAGTTCAAGGGTATTTGTGAAGGTATCGATAGCTGCCCGGCTCAGGCTGGTCCGGCTACCAACATGGGTTGCCCGGAAGACAATCCGGACCCGGATGAAGACGGTATGTGCTCTCCGTGGGTGACCGACAAGGGCAAGCTCGGTGACTTCGCCGACCTCTGTAAGGGTTACGACATGTGTCCGGGTGAAGCGGGTCCGAAGGCCAATAAGGGCTGCCCGTGGGATGATCCGGATAGTGACGGTGACGGCCTCTGCGACGAATGGGTGACCCAGAAGAAGATGGGCTACTACTTCGAAAAGGCTGCCGAAGACGACAAGATCAAGAACGAATGGTTCATCGACAAGACCTGTAAGGGTATCGACAAGTGCCCGACCGAGTTCGGCCCTGCCGGTAACGAAGGCTGCCCGCTCGGCGATCCGGATACCGATAAGGATGGTATCTGTGACGAATGGGTGACCCAGAAGAACATGCTTGAACAGTACGACGGTATCTGTAAGGGTATCGACAAGTGCCCGACCGAACCGGGTGAAGAATTTGCCCAGGGTTGCCCGATGGATAATCCGGATGCCGACGGCGACAGCCTTTGCGCTCCGTGGGTCTCCGAGAAGGGCATGACCAAGGACTTCGCATCCATCTGCCATGGCGTTGACAAGTGCCCGGCAGAAAACGGACCGGAATGGAACAAGGGTTGCCCGGCCGAGAATCCGGACCCCGATGGCGACAGCCTCTGCTCTCCGTGGGTCACGAAGCAGAAGATGCTCGACCAGTTCAAGGAAGTGTGCCATGGCTACGACCGAAGGGTTGTCCGATGGACGACGATCCGGATGCTGATAAGGACGGCGTCTGCTCTGAATGGGTATCCAACAAGAAGCTCCAGAAGCAGTTCGAAGGCACCTGTACCGGCATTGACCGCTGCCCGGATGTGGCTGGCGACGACGGCCACGGCTGCCCGAAGAAGGCTGCTGAAAAGCTTGACGGTGTGACCTTCAAGAGCGGCAAGGCCACTCTCGAATCCAACGCCAAGAATATCTTGAAGACTGTTGCCAAGAAGCTCAACTCCGATGATTCCTACAAGGATCTGAAGATTGTGATCCAGGGCCACACCGACAACGTGGGTAAGGAAAAGAGCAACCAGAAGCTCTCCGAGAACCGCGCCAAGGAAGTGATGAAGACCCTGACCAAGTTCGGCGTGGACAAGAAGCGCATCAAGGCTATCGGTATGGGCTCCAGCTGCCCGGTGGACGACAACTCCACTGCAGACGGCCGCGAGATGAACCGCCGTATCGAAATGCACTTCGTGACGCCGGATAACGACGGCACCAAGTGTGACAGCCCGTTCGGACAGGAATAGTCTTTAGAC
>CADBLC010000221.1 GCA_902795385.1 Fibrobacter succinogenes
CTCTTGGTACATCTTGAAGGCTTTCGCCCATTCTTTTTTTGTGTGTTTCTTATACATGAAAACCCCGAAAGTTGTGTCCAACTTTCGGGGTTCACATCAGAGTCCGCGGGATTCTTTTTTGCTGTTATAAAAAGGAGATCCCCGACCAAGTCGGGGATGACAGCCTTCGCAGGGATGACAACGCTTGCGAGATTATTCGGCGAAGTAGGCCTTCGCCTTGGCGATAACGTCTTCGACCTTGACCATGGAGAATTCCTTTTCGTTACGGAACTTCCATTCGACTTCACCGTTGGCGAGGCCCTTCTTGCCGATGGCGATACGCACCGGAGAGCCCCACAGGTCGGCGTCCTTGAACTTCACGCCCGGGCGTTCGTCGCGGTCATCTACGAGCACGTCGATGCCGGCGGCTTCGAGTTCCTTTTCGAACTTCTCGGCGAGTTCCACGAGTTCGGCTTCCTTGCCGATGGGAACGATTTCCACCTGGAACGGGGCGATGGACTTGGGCCAAATCGGTCCGAAGTCATCGTGGCTGTTTTCCACGACAGAGGCCATCAAACGGCCCACGCCGATGCCGTAGCAGCCCATGATAGCCGGAGCGGTGGTCTTTTCGGCGGTGAGGAACTTGGCGCCCATGGATTCAGAGAACTTGGTGCCGAGCTTGAAGATGTTGCCCATTTCGATGCCGCGAGTCTCGGTGAGGAGTTCGCCGCAGCAGGGGCACTTGCAGACTTCGCTCGCTTCGGCGATGTCGGCAACTTCGAACTTCGGGAAGTCGCGCTTCGGGTTGCAATGCTTGAAGTGGAAGCCTTCTTCGTTAGCACCGGTCACGAGGTCGAAGGAATCGGCAATGGCTTCGTCCACAATGACGCGGGTGTCGTGTGCGCCGATCGGAGAAGCAAAGCCCGGAACCATGCCGCAGGCCTTGATGAGGCTGTCTTCGGCCGGGTAGAGTTCCTTCGCCTTCAGCAAGTTGTGGAGCTTGATCTCGGAAACGTCGAGGTTGCCCGGAACCACGACCGTGATGAGCTTGCCTTCGAAGTCGAAGAACACGCACTTGGCGGTCGATTCAGCCGGGACGTTCAGGTCGTCGCCCTTGAACGGCACGCGCTGGAACTTGGCGATTTCGCGATTGGCCTGGTAGCCGCACTTCTTACAAAGGATCAAGTAGTCTTCGCCGTTCGGAGTGTCGAGCATGAATTCGTGAGCGACCTTACCGCCCATGATGCCCGTATCGCTCTGCACCACCACCGGTTCAATGCCCACGCGACGGTAGATGCGGAGGTAGGCGTCGTATTCTTCCTGGTAGTGACGGTCGAGGTCTTCCTGGCTGGTGTGGAAGCTGTAGGCATCCTTCATCAGGAATTCGCGAACGCGGATCAGGCCGCCGCGGGCACGGGCTTCGTCACGGTACTTGGTCTTGAACTGGTAGAGCATTACCGGCAGCTGCTTGTAGCTGTTGAGTACGTAGCGCACGAGGTCGGTCATGGCTTCTTCGTGCGTCATGGCGAGCACCATGTTGTGGTTGTTGCGGTCCTTGAAGCGCAGCAGTTCTTCGCCGATGGCCTGGTAACGGCCAGATTCGCTCCAGAGTTCAGCGGTCTGCACCACCGGCAGGTCCACTTCGATACCGCCAATCTTGTTCATTTCTTCGCGGATGATGTTCACGATCTTCTGGATCACGCGGAAACCCATCGGCATCATGGAGTAGATACCGGTAGAGACGGGCTTGATGTAGCCGCCGCGCATGAGGAAGATGTGGGAGGGCATGGTGGCATCGCTCGGCGTTTCGCGGAGCGTCACATAAAAGTACTTGGAGAGTTTCATTTTTTTGCCTTTTTAAATTTTACGGCGTAAATCTAGAAAAAACGGAACCCCGCGCACTTGCGCTTTTCTAAATTGTATCGCATGAACAAGATCAAGACCGCCACGCTGCAAGGCAAGTGGACCGGCGACGCCGAGTCCAACAACAGATGGTACGTAGAGCAGGCGCTCGCGCTCAAGGGCAAGGGCATCGACCTGGTCGTGCTGCCCGAGATGTTCCACACTCCGTATTTCCCGTTCGAGGAGAATGCCGACTTTTTCGACATGGCTATCGAGAAGGACAGCCCGCTCGTAAAGCAGTGGCAGGGCATCGCCAAGGAAATCGGGGCGGTCATCGTGTTCCCATTCTTCGAGAAGCGCGCCCGCGGCATATACCACAACAGCGCCTTCGTGTTCGAACGTGACGGCAGCATTGCCGGGCTGTACCGCAAGAGCCACATCCCCGACGATCCCGCCTTTTACGAGAAGTACTACTTTATCCCCGGCGACACGGGCTTCGAGCCCATCAAGACCTCGGCCGGGACGCTCGGCGTGCTTATCTGCTGGGACCAGTGGTTCCCCGAAGCCGCCCGCATCATGAGCCTCAAGGGCGCCGACATCCTCATCTACCCCACCGCCATCGGCTGGATGAAGTCCGAACCCAAGGAAATCTACCCGCGCCAGCAGGACAGCTGGGTGACCGTCATGCGCGGGCACGCCATCGCGAACCGCACGTTCGTGCTTTCGGCCAACCGCATCGGTACCGAGGGCGAACTCACGTTCTGGGGCACCTCGTTCGTGGCCGCTCCCGACGGATTTTTGATGCACAAGTGCGACGTCGACTTCCTGGGAGCAAGCATTGTCGAGGTCAACTTGGCCGAAACCGAAGAAAACCGCCGCTGGTGGCCGCATTTCCGCGACCGCCGCGTAGACCTTTACCAGGACATCTTGAAAATCTGGGGAAACGACTAGGGCCTGAATAATTTATATTCAGGTCATGGATTTCACGGATTCACGCTTTACCGTCGTACACCACAGGAACGTGTGGGGCGAATGGGTATTCACGTTCGAAGGGGCCAAGCTTTGCGGCCTCCGTTTCAACGCGACTCCCGACGAAGACGGCAACAGCGCTGCCGTGCGCCCGAGCAGCGTGCAAGCATGCGCCTACGCGGGCCCCGAAAGCGAGGCTAAGGTCCGTGGCCGCACCGCGCAGGTGTACTCCAAGGCTGTCCGCGAACTCAACAGCTTCCTCGCCGGAAAACTCAAGGAATTTACCGTCCCCATCAAGATCCACGGCACCGATTTCCAGACGCTCGTATGGGAAAAGGTCCGCGAAATTCCCTATGGCGAGACGCGCACGTACAAGCAGGTCGCCGATTCCATCGGGCATCCGGGAGCCGAACGCGCCGTAGGCAACGCCCTGCACGTGAACCCGATGCAAATAATAATCCCCTGCCATCGCGTCATCAACAGCAGGGGAAAACTTAGCGGCTACGCACTCGGCACCGACATCAAGCGCCGGCTGCTCTGCATGGAAGGCGCTATCCAGAACGAACTCGCCCTGGAATAGCTTAGTTTATTTTGGGTTGTCTTTTACTAAATCAATACTTGATGAGATTGAAATAGAATCCGCCCCATATTCTGTTGTGTAATTAATCCATGATTCAATATAAAAATATGGGCTCCAGCCATCACCTATTCCCACAGTCACCATTTTATTGACCAAGGAATCATTGTAATAATAGCAAAGTAAAAGACCTTTTTGTTCAGGACATTTTATTGCAATATATTTTGTATTTTCTGGTATAAGAATATCTGCAGAATCTTCACGCAACGTATAAGAATTCACAAACGCAGATAAATCTATATCATATTTTTTTTCTGCACCAGTGGTATCAAATAGCGAAAAATACACATGATTATCTGGATAAACATCAAGAGAATCCCAACTATTTAAACGAATTTTCTTTTTTGACTTTTCAGTCACAAATTCATATTCATAATTTCCAACTTTACAATCATTATATTTTTCACCAATAGATGGGCCAAAATCAATACTTGATTTACATGTCCTGTCATATGCGCATTTTAAGTGTATCTCCATTATCATTTGTTTTGAATGTTTTTTCATAACATAAGAACATTCCGAGCTATGCGGATCAGTTGTTGCATTTGGCCAAGAATCTTCCAAAGAACAGGCGATTATATAAAGCGCAGCAGATACGATAATCGCTAAAGCTATCTTCTTCATTTGTCACCTCAACATCTTTTCTCAAACACAAAAGCCATTTTAAAACAACATAAAAAAAACTTCCCTTTTTGGGGGAAGTTTTTTTACCGTAAAATACCTTATTAACCGACAAAAATTCGGCCGTTGCGGAACAGCTGCATCCACGGGCCGTCTTCGCCCCAGTCCGCCGGATGCCAGGAGTACTGGCAGGTACGGAACACGCGTTCCGGGTGCGGCATCATCACGAGGGCGCGGCCGTCTTCGGAGCAGAGGCCGTTGATGCCGAACGGAGAGCCGTTGGGGTTCAGCGGGTAGCGTTCGGTGTATTCGTGCTTGCCATCCACGTAGCGCAGCGCCACGAGACCGGTCTTGAGGCAGGCTTCGGCGGCTTCGCGGCTAGCGAATTCCGCGCGGCCTTCGCCGTGTGCGACCGCAATCGGGAGCACGGAGCCTGCCATGCCCTTGAGGAGCACGGCCGGAGTGTCTTCCACGGCCGGAGTGTCTTCGACCTTGAGCGTGCAGAAGCGGGCTTCGAAGCGTTCGGAGAGGTTCTGCACAAAGCGCGGCCAGTGCTTGGCGCCCGGAATCAAATCCTTGAGGTTAGAGACCATCTGGCAGCCGTTGCAGACGCCGAGCGTGAAGGTGTCCTTGCGGTTGAAGTAAGCCTCGAATTCGGCACGGGCCTTCGGGTTGAAGAGGATGCTCTTGGCCCAACCTTCGCCGGCACCGAGAACGTCACCGTAGCTGAAGCCACCGCAAGCGACGAGACCGTTGAAGTCCTTGAGGGAAACGCGGCCTTCGAGAATGTCGGTCATGTGGACGTCGATGGATTCGAAGCCTGCCTTCTGGAAGGCTGCAGCCATTTCGAGTTCGCCGTTGACGCCCTGTTCACGGAGGATCGCCATCTTCGGGCGGCTGGCGTAGTCCTTCACGACCTTTGCACCCGCCGCCACGTCGAAGGTGACCTTCGGCGTGATACCCGGATTGTCCTGTTCCAGCTTGAGCGTGTATTCACTTTCGGCACAATCCGGGTTATCGCGGAGGGCCGCGATGCGGCGGGTCGTGTCGCTCCAGATGGCGCGGAGATCCGAGAGGCCTTCGGCGTAGTCGCCG
>CADBLC010000222.1 GCA_902795385.1 Fibrobacter succinogenes
AACGGCGACCTCACGGAATGGATTCTCTGGTTTATCGAACAAATTAACACTGCAGTCGTGGACCGCGAAAAATCCATCGAGGCCGAAATCAGGCATATCCGTTTCGTGAACAAGATTTCGGGCATACCGCTTGACGAACGCGAGCAGGAGCTTTTGGAAGCCGCAAGCGCAGGCGAACTCCCCCGCGAATTCACGGCGAAAGACGCCGCGGCCATTTTCGGCACTAGCCACGATACCGCCCTCCGCGAAATCCAGAGCCTCATCAAGAAAGGTGTCGTAAAAGCGAACCAGAAAGGCGGCCGGAGCCAGCGATACAGCGTAGTCGAGTAAATTTTTCAAAAATTTTCATACACCCCTACACAAAACAAACTATTTTCTTGTTATGAGCGGAACAAGGGACATCGTGGCATTCCTGATGCCAATACTGCTTGCGGCATCCATTGCCGCGGCCAAGCAGGCTCCCGATACATCCGAAACCGCCAAGCGCAACAAGATTTCGTACAGCGACTACCAGGCGCGCGTAAGTCACAAAGCCGACAGCATTCTCGCGGCAAACTACCATCACGGCATTTCCATCGTCCCGGCCCGCTACCAGGACAAAACCTACGGAAAGGTCGCGCGCGGCGCCGACTGGGGCGGAGGATTCGGCCTGTACTACTTCTACCGCCACTATTTTTACAACTACTTCTCTGCGCAAGCGCATGCAGGGTTCATTTACCGCTACGCAAGTTTCAAGGAAGATTCCTATGCCGGCAAGGGCAAGTTCCAGAACGGGGAATCGTACGAGCTCAACAGGCACCTTGACCTGAGCTATCACAACTTCGCGCTCGATTTCCCGATTACCGCCAAGTTCGGCACGCATATCGAACCCACCACGTTCGTTTTCGCGTCACTCACGTTCGGCTTGACCAAGCCCCTTTACGAGCACATGTACGCCGATTACACCCTAGATTTCAATGATCCGCCCAAGGAATTGGCGCATGATCTCGAACTTATCGGCGATGCCGGCAAGAACCCGTTCCCCATGGAAGAAATCCACGAAATCAACAAGCCGTTCTTTATGGATGACTGGGAAACGAACGGTTGGATAGGCCTAGGCATCGACGGCAAGTACGCATCTGTACAAGCGCAGTTCCTGTTAGCGAGCGGCTCCTCCGACTACGAAAACCACCGCTACTATGGTTTCAGTTTCGACAGGGCGCCCACCTTTAGAATCTTTTTCGATTTCAGCCTGAGGTAAGCCATGAAGACACTCCATCTTTCAAGCCTCCTCTCCTGCATCGCCATCGCACTCGCCTTTACGGCCTGCGGCGACAACGCCATCGAAGCCGAAACCGAAATGCAGAGCGAAACCTTCGCCGCCAAGGGTACCGCCATCGACAAGCTCGACAAGCAGCTGGACCGCATCGACTATTACACCTGCACGGAGAAATACAGCAGTGTCCGCTGCAACAGCTTTTACGCCAAGTACGGTTCCTTCGAGGCCAAGGAAATCGCCGACACGCTCAACTACGACGATCACGCCGTCTATATAGGCCCCGACAAAGAAGACTTGTACGAATACATCACCGAGAACTGGCAGCTTGTAATGACGCTCGTCAGCTTCACCCAGATTCTCGATTCCATCCCGCTCGACAATCCCGACAGTACGGAATCGGAAACATCCGACAGCGCGGAACCCGAAGACAATGATAGCGGCGAAGAAAGCGAAAACGCCGAAGACAACGATAATGCCGAAGAATGCGTCGAAGATAATGATGACAGCTATCTGGAATTCGCGTTCACCGTTACCGCCTATAGCGACGGCGAAGAAATCTTCGTCCGCAAATTCTCGGCCTTGCAAGACGCCTCCGGCGAGGCGCAATGGAATGGCGAGGAAACCGCAAGGACCGTTATTCCGCGCGGCACGGACGAAATCCAGATTTGCCTGGAAACATCCAAGATTGACGACGTGGGCGACGAAGTCTTTTCGGACAGCGACTGCATAAGTCTGGAAAAGATAGGCAAGCTGGACAGCACCACCTACGAAGAAATGACGTCGGAATGGAGAGGCGTCAACGCCGTTTGGGGTTGGGCGCTTTCACCCATCAATTAGAGGCCGCTTCGCGCATGCGGCGACGCGCTCGGCTTCCCGGGCGGTTGCGGCGGCGATGCTTGTGCGGCAAACCTTCGGCAGGCTTTTCACCTTCGCGCGGTTCGCGCGGCTGAGCATCGCGGGGCTGATTATCACGGGGCTGAACATCGCGAGGGCGCTTTTCGCGGGACTTGGACGCGCGCTTTTCGGCATCATTACGCGACATGCGACCGCGAGCGTTGCGCATCTCGCTTTCGGGAGTCTCCTTCTGCGGTGGCGGCAGCTTCTCGTAAACCGCCTTGTCGCCTTCCGGAATCTTCACTCGCGTAAGCTTCTCTATAGCGCGCAAGTCTTGCTCCTCGTCGGGAGAGCAGAACGAAATCGCGATGCCGTCTTTGCCGGCACGGGCCGTACGGCCAATGCGGTGCACAAAGGTCTCGGGCACATCGGGAAGGTCGTAGTTGAACACGTGCGAAACATCGTCCACGTCTATGCCGCGGGCGGCAATGTCGGTCGCTACCAGCACTCGGATTTTCTCGCTCTTGAAATTGCCCAGGGCCTCTTGCCTGCGGTTCTGGCTCTTGTTGCCGTGAATCGCGGCGCACTTGACGCCGGCCTTCTCGAGCACGCGCGTAATCTTGTCCGCACCGTGCTTGGTTCGGCTGAACACGAGCACCTTCTTCATCTCCGTATGTTCCAGCAGGAGTTCCTTCAAAAGAGCTCCCTTGCGACGCTTGTCGATGCGGTAGAGTTCCTGGCGAATACGCTCGATGGGCGTGCTCTGGGGAGCGACTTCCACGCGCACCGGGTTCGGGCGCAAAATGGTCGCCGCCAGTTTCGTGATGTCTTCGGGCATGGTCGCGCTGAAGAAAAGGTTCTGCCTGTTCTGCGGCAACAGCGCCACCACCTTGCGAATGTCGTGAATGAATCCCATGTCGAGCATGCGGTCGGCTTCGTCGAGCACAAAGAACTCGAGCGCCTTCAGCGAAACAGCCTTCTGGCCAATCAAATCGAGCAGGCGCCCCGGAGTCGCGACAAGCACATCTACGCCGCGAATCAGATTACGCTTTTGCGAGGCGTCGTTCACACCACCGAAAATGCACGCGGTAGAAATCGCGGTAAACTGCGCATACTGTCTAAAGCAATCTTCCACCTGGATGGCGAGCTCTCGCGTAGGCAAAAGGATCAGCGCACGGCACGTCTTGGGCGCGCGCACCTTGCCGGATTCGAGCAGCAACTGCAGAATCGGGAGTGCGAAAGCGGCCGTCTTGCCCGTACCCGTCTGGGCAATTCCCAAGAGGTCCTTCTTTTCCAGGAGACTCAGGATGGACTTTTCCTGGATGGGAGTGGGATGCTCGTAGCCTACGGCGCGGATCGCGCGCTGCAAGGGATTTGCCAGGGGGAGTTCAGAAAATAGCATGGACGCAAATGTAGAAAAACGTGACGATTATGGTCTTCAAGAACTTCACTAAAAAAACCAATCAAAAAAAAATTTATTTCTCGGTCTGCATTTCTGCATGGC
>CADBLC010000223.1 GCA_902795385.1 Fibrobacter succinogenes
GTTCGACAAGGTTATCGGGCTTTCTAGGCTCCGTGCCATCCACCTGAATGACAGCAAGAATCCGCTGGCGAGCCACAAGGACCGCCACGAGGTCATCGGGGCCGGTTTTATCGGTTTGGAAGCGCTTGTACGCGTGGTAAACCACCCTTCGTTGAAGACTTTGCCGTTCTATCTGGAAACGCCGAACGAACTGCCCGGGTACGCGAAAGAGATTGCTTTGATGCGTAGCCGATCGTCATTCTGACGAATTTAAGCGAAAAAACGCAAATTTTTTGCTAAAAATCCCTTGACAAAGGAACAGGAATATCTATATTTGGGGTCGTCTAACAGACGATGCTTCATAGCTCAGTTGGTAGAGCCCGCGACTGTTAATCGCGTTGTCCTTGGTTCGAGTCCAAGTGAAGCAGCTTAGAACCCCGTGCTATATTGGGAATATGGAAATGAAACGGGGGATTGATTTGAATAGAATATTGCGTCTTTGCATTGCGGGTCTCTGGACTCTAGCAGTCCTTGGTTGTGAAAATTCGGATTCTTCTACGACAGTTCTAGAAGATGTCGAGAATCAGTCAGAAGGTCAATCTGGAAACCAGTCTGAGAATAACTCGGATTCGAAAGCCGGTATTGATCCGGCCAATGCGAGTGAAGATATCAAGGAACTGGAAATCGTTTTGCGGGACTTCGAGGCGGGCTATCCGGATTTTGATAATTTCCAGTCGGCAGCCTACCAAAGCCAGACGGCTGCACGTGGCAGTACTTTTGATACGTGGAACTTTCCCGGTTATGGGGACAACGAGGAGTGGTTGGCGCGCCGCGTGATTCCCGACGGCTATGCAATTTATGGTTGTGGAAGTCAGACGACTCCCGAATACGGAACGCCGCTTCTTGAAAATTCCACACAAGTCTGGTATGGCGAATTTGCAAATTGCGATGGAGAGCCTACCAAGGCAATGCGCGGTTTTGTCCACGACCTTTGTTTCGATGCTACGGAAGGGTGGGAAACGGCGGATTCGGTTCGCCAGTGCAATAAGCGTTGCAAGAGCTATTTGTGGGCGGAGAAGGTGTATTTTACGTCGGGCATGGTGAAACCGGCGCTTTCGTTCCCGAAGGGGGAAGACGGCAAGCCGAACTTGCATGAGCCGAACATTGTCAAGGCGCGCGATGCTTGCGACAACAAGTATTTTGAACAGTGGTTCGCCGATAACGAATTGAACAAGCGTTCCGAAGGTACGTTGCCTCTTGATTCGCTTGATAAAACTTCGATGGGGATTTCGTATGACTGGAACAATGGCGGGTTCTATCCGTTGGATTCCGTTTCTGACAAGTCGGAATTTGTTTCGGTAAATCCGGATTTCCAGAATCAGTTCGGCCCCCAGAGCTTGACGATTTACTGCCCTCCTTATAACTACGAGTATGCGAGTACGCAGGAAGATAACATGGGCATGAATACGGCCTCCTTGTGTGCGTCGTGGTTGCTGAATGGAGGACCGAGAGTGGGCGACGCTGCCGTGAGCGCTGCAATGTCGACTAATTATGTTGGACTGCGTCATCTGCGTAATTCCGGCTTTACCATGATGGGCTATGCTCCGTTCAAGTACAAGAAGGATGCGGGCAAGGTGTTCGAGTTTACTTCCCAGGGTGACTTGTGGGTCTTTATTGATGGCGTGCTGGCTTTGGACCTGGGCGGAACGCATCTGCCAGCCGGCGGAAAGGTCGATTTGAAGAGCCTCGCTTCGGAAGGTCATGGGTGCCATGCGGGAGACCCCCTGGAAGCATCCTGCGAAGGACGCGTGGATGACAAGGGTGCATGGAAAGATGGCTCTTGGCATCATTTGCACGTTTTCTATGCGGACAGAAGTACGGACGGCTCGACGCTGTACCTGAAATTTTAACTGGAAGGAACCTTTATGTTCAAAAAACTCCTTATTGCAATCCTCGCTGCGGCTGCCTTCACGCTCGCGGCTGACCCCGTGACTGTCGAAGCCCGCCTGACCGAAATCCCGGGCAAGATGCCGAGCAACGACCTGTACAGCTACGTGTACGTGTTCAAGTACAAGGTGCAGAAGGTGGTCTCCGGCAAGCTCGACGCGAAGGAAATCCTCGTGGGCGTTTACAACCCGCTTATCGCGCGCGGCAAGGTCAAGGACAAAATGGCCGACAAGAGCAAGGGCAACGTGGGCGAGTTCAAGGCGAAGGCCAAGCACACGCTCAAGATTATCCCTCTCGAGGGCAACTGGGACGGCGCCGTGGAAGACGAGTACTTTGACGACGAATCCCCGCGCTATCTCGCGATTGAAGTGAACGAGTAGGCCGTGGTTTTTTCTTCCCAGATTTTCCTGTTCTACTTTTTGCCGACTTTTTTGGTCGGGTACTTTGTGCTGTTCCGCGCTGGCGTCAAGCATTCCGGCCTGAACTTTTTCATCACGATTTTCAGTTACATCTTTTACGGCTGGCTCGAACCGTGGCTCGTCTTCTTGATGTTCGGCTCGACGCTCGTGGTGTACGTGAGCGGGCGGTTTATCTCGGCTCCAGGTGCGAGCAAGCGGCAGCGTAACTTGGCGCTCCTCGCGGCGATTGTCGTGAACCTCGGTGCGCTCGGTTTTTTCAAGTACTACATGTTCGGCATGGGCGTCATCAACGATGTTGTGGCCAAGCTCGGCTGTGAGCCGTTCTCCGTGATGACGGTGCTGTTGCCGGTGGGCATCTCGTTCTATACGTTCCAGTCCATGAGCTACGCGATTGACGTGTGGCGCGGTACGGCCCCTCCGGTCAAGGACTTCGTGACGTTCGCCTGTTACGTGGCGCTGTTCCCGCAGCTCGTGGCGGGCCCGATTGTGCGTTACAATACGGTGGCCGAGGAATTGGCGACCCGCACGCATACGCTCGAGAACTTCGTCCGCGGCATCATGTTCTTCAGTTTCGGCTTTGCCGAAAAGATTTTCCTTGCGAACCAGGTGGGCATCATTGCCGACCGCGTGTTTGCGGCGGACGCTCCCGGCGTGCTGAATTGCTGGTGGGGTAGCCTTGCCTACATGTTCCAGATTTATTTCGACTTTTCGGCATATAGCAACATGGCGATTGGCCTCGGACTGATGCTCGGGTTCCATTTCCCGCGCAACTTCAACGGCCCGTACCGCTCGGGGAGCATTACCGAATTCTGGAAGCGCTGGCACATTTCGCTCACGAGCTGGTTCCGCGATTACCTCTACATCGCCCTCGGTGGAAACCGCGTGGGCAAGAAGCGTCTGTATTTTAATTTGTTCATGGTCATGTTCCTGAGCGGCGTATGGCACGGTGCGAACTGGACGTTCGTTTGCTGGGGGCTTTACCACGCCTTCTTCATGATCGTGGAACGTGCGAACAACAAGAACGCGCTCTACTACAAGGCGCCCCGCGTGGTGCAAATCCTGATTACGCAGGTGCTCGTGCTGTTTGGCTGGGTGCTGTTCCGCGCCGACAACATCGGCGAGGCTTGGCGCCTGTGGAAGGCGATGCTCGGGCTTATGCCGGTAAGCGGTGCCGATGCCATCCTGACTGCCGAAATCTTCACGCCTACGTGTGTGGTGTTCATGGCGGTGGCGGGCCTGCTTTCGTTCTGGAAGTTCCGCAGCTTCGACTGGTGCAACGAGGTGAAACCCTGGAAGGCCGCGGTCGCGCTCGGGCTCTTTGTACTCGCGACGCTTGCGCTGTTTACCCAGAGTTACAACCCGTTCCTGTATTTCCAGTTCTAATCCGCTAAAAGTCCTGTTTTTTTTACTATCTTGAATTACATGAGTGAAGATGTACAGAATATGGACGAAGCTGCCGAGGAATCGGCGGAACTCCCGAAAGTGGA
>CADBLC010000224.1:0-6820 GCA_902795385.1 Fibrobacter succinogenes
GACCTGCCAGATTTTCCCGGTCATGGTGTCCAGCTTCAGGAACGTCCACATGTTCTGCGTAGGGAACAGCCTGTAACGGACGTTGTCGGGGGCCGACGGCGTCGCCCCGGCGGATGCCGCCATGCAGAATACAAGGCATAGAAGGATGGCCACTTTTTTCATAGGGAACCTCCGGTTGTTGGTCTCTATGAATATATACCATATGTTATGTCAGATAATGACATATTGTAAAATTTTCTTGCCTCCCTTGCCACATCTGGCGATATTAGGTACATTAAAGGCCGACGCGTTTCTCTGTTTTTAATGGAGAAATGCGTCTTTTTTTTATTCCGATTTTATCGAGGTCAAAATAGGGGGTGTGAATCCGCCTATAAATCCGCCTATAAATCCGCCTATAAATCTGCCTATAAACCTGCCTATAAACCTGCCTATAAATAGCACGCAAAAGGTGTTGCTGAATTTGTTGCAAGAGAATAATTCTTACACTTATGACGAGTTAGCCGATAAGATGCAAAAAACTCGAGAAACCATACGTGAGAACTTGAAAAAACTTCAGGAACTTGGCCTCATCCGTAGAGTCGGTGCGCGCAAGAATGGCCATTGGGAAATTGTTGAGAAATAAAATCCAAGTGTGGCCCCATGAAATATGGGAAGACGAAGACCTTCGCAAAAATCGCGGATGGAAAGCCGTCGAAGAATAGCGCGGGCGTTGACTTCCTGCTGGTCTCTTTGTATATTTATCCCTGTATTACGACAATCCCTGCGACAGTCGGCATAGGCCTTGCGGCCCGTACGTGCATCCGCGGTGGGGTTCATCAACCTTCTTGTTGATGTTGTTGGATAGCTGATAGGAACACGACCTATTCGAGTGTGTGGCGAAAGCCGCGCCAGGTAACGCCGAGGAAGACCCTCGCCAACAGCACTGCAAGAGCATCCCAAAACATAACAAACTCAAATTGCGTCCGCAGTGCAGACGCAATTAAAACCGTTTTTAACGTTCGCACATGCCGTGCGGGCTAGAGGATTATTAAGGGAGACCTTCATGACCAAGGAAGAAATTTTAGCTGGCGAATCAGAGGTGCTTGAGTTCAAGAGAGATGTTCCTGAACAGAGTATCAAGTTTATCAAGACTGTTGTAGCTTTTGCCAATGGCAAGGGTGGCACGATCGTTTTTGGCGTGGACGATAAAACACATAAAATAGAGGGCATTAAAAAGAGCGAGGTCTTTCAGAAAGCCGACACAATCGCCGATACGATTTTCAACAGTTGCGAGCCCAAAATCAGGCCGAGCATCAATCTTCAGGAAATCGACAAGCGCTACATTATTGTGGTGACGGTGCCTTCTGGAATGCAGCAGCCCTATTACATAAAGAGCTTGGGCATTACCGAAGGCACTTTTGTTCGCGTGGCGGCAACGACCCGCGAAGCCGAACGATATATGCTTAAGGAATTGGTTCTTGAAGGTGAAAACGAATCGTTCGATCAGCAACCGGCTGGCGAAGCCGTTTCGAAGGAAGAAGTCGAAAATCTTTGTGATAAGATTTATGAATTTACAGCCGGAACATTAAGCAAAAAGGAACGTACAGCATTGCGAAGGCCGACCGTCAACCAGTTGCTTTCGTGGAAACTGTTAAAAAAGGAAGGCCGTTCTTTTATAGCTTCGAATGGGTTTAAACTTTTGCAGGGGACAAACGGGGATTTCCCTGACGCAAAGATTCAATGCGCCGTATTCAAAGGACAGGTCCGGGGCGAGTTCTTGAAGCGTCAAAATATGGAAGGCCCTCTTTTTGAGCAAATTGAATCGGCATATCAGTTTGTAATGCAGAATTTGCCTGTTCAATCCAAGGTAAAGGGGCTTTTTAGGCACGACAGCTCCTTCTTGCCCGAATCTGCCGTGCGCGAAGCCATTGCAAATGCGGTGTGCCATCGCAGTTACCTAATCCCTCGCAAGGTGCAGGTGGCATTGTATGATGACCGCCTGGAAGTGACGTCCCCAGGGACGCTTTGCAGGGATATCACCTTGGAAAAAATGCGTGAAGGCATGTCTAGCGTGCGCAACAAGGGGATTGCAGAAACGTTTATCTATATGCGCATTGTCGAAACATGGGGAAGCGGTATTCCGAACATCTTCAAGGCAATGCAAGAAAGCGGCTTGCCGGAACCCGTCATGCAGGATTTTCATGGGGATTTCAGGATAACCTTATATTGGAAGAAATCCGTCCAATCCCACCCAATCCTACCCAATCCCACCCAATCCCACCCAATCCTACCCAATCCCACCCAATACAGTGAGGTGGAATGGAATCTGCTTAAAATCTTAAAGGACAATCCTAAATTAAGTCAAAGCGAAATGGCCGAAAGAATGGGAATGAAGATAAATCGTCTCAAGTATTACTTAAACGAACTTCGAAAGGCTCCGAATCCAGCAATTCGCCATATTGGCACAACTCGTGATGGCTATTGGGAAATCCTAGTTGATATTAAAGGAGAAATACGATGAAGAAAAAATCAGAAGAAGAGAACAAGAAAGATAATACTGGATGGAATGCCTTTTTGGAATTGCGTAGGCAGGCTCAGCGCGGGAAATAAACTTAACCATAAAAGTGAGGAAAAAATGGACTATACATTTACAGAAAAAGAAGTTGAAATGATGTATAACTGGGGGATGTACGCTGATGGGGAAAGCGGCTTCAATGAAGAAGAACAAAAATTGTACGATAAATTGGAGCGAATTTTTACACCGCTTCAAAAAGAAAAAGATAATGAGCAAAAGGTTGTAGATTTTTTCGAAGAAATTAGCAATACATACGAAAATGTGAGTTATTATTGGGGTACTGGCACCTGTATCAGATTTATCGACTTTGACAAAACGCTTTGCTTTGACACTAAAAAAACTAAATACACAGATGTAGTGCTCGAGGTGTCGAAGGTAATAAACAAATTGAAGGTGAAGAAGCGAAGCATTTGAAAATTCAACCGGTCACAAATTGGGGCAACCCTGTTGCCCCAATCGGAAGTTTTTCTCGAAGTAAATCTCTACCCCCCCCCTGCTTTTTACGCTAAGTTGGACTCATTACCTGGTGCTCATGCTATCATTCAGCCGCTAAACGAAAATTATTCGTTTGATGCGGAAAATGAGGCAGGTGGTCAGAAAACTACAGAAAGAACTACAGATAGGACTACAGATAGGACTGCAGATAGGATTGTTCACGCCATAAAGGACAACCCTTATGTAACTTCGTCTGAATTGTCAGAAATCTGTGGAATAACCATCGATGGTATAAATTGGCAGTTGAAAAATCTCAAAAGCTCCGGCGTAATCGCCAGGATTGGAGGCAAACGGCTCGACAACGCCGCGTCTGCCTGACCAAAGGGGCGAAAAGCCGCTTTTTTCGCAAAAAACCGCACCTCTTGTTTTGCTTTTTAGTTACATTTCCCGTATAATGCTGCAAGACGAGAAGTACATACTGGTCGACAACGAGGAATCCCTGGCGGGGCTCCTCCAGGACCTCGACCTGTACGAGATGGCCGCCGTGGACACGGAGGCCGATTCCATGCACCATTACGTGGCCAAGTTGTGCCTGATACAGATTACCATCGGGGAGCACCACTACATAGTGGACCCGCTGTGCGGCCTCGACATTTCGCCGCTGTTCAAGGCGAAGGCCATGCAGACCCTGATTTTCCACGGCGCCGACTACGACCTGCGACTGCTGTGGCAGACCTTCGGCTTTTCGCCCAAGAAGATTTTCGACACGATGCTCGCCGCCAAGATGCTGGGCGAGCAGCACCTGGGCCTTGCCGACCTGGTACACGAGTACTTTGGCGAGGAACTCAAGAAGGAAAACCAGCGCGCCGACTGGTCCATACGCCCGCTCTCGCTGGACATGTGCGAGTACGCCATACACGACACGTTCTACCTGCACGAACTTTGCGCCATATTGGTAGAAAAGCTGCAGAAGGTGGGGCGCATGCCGTGGCTCATGGAGCAGTGCGAGGCGCTGATAGAGCATTCTCGGTTGCCCGCGCAGGTAAAGAAGGACCCCTGGCGCATCCCGGGCGCGAGCCTGTTCGACCCGTGCGGCCTGAACCTGCTCAAACACGTTTGGGAATGGCGCGAGAAAGAGGCCGAGGCGATGGACCGCCCGCCGTACAAGGTGATGCCCGCCGAGCTGATGCTCGCCATAGTGCGCGCGCAGCGCCACCACTTCCCGGAGATAAACAGGGACTATCTGCCCAAGCTCCCCCGCAACTTCAAGGGAGAACGCCTGGACTCGTTCGTACAGATGCTGGAAGCCGCGGTGGCGACCCCCGAGGCCGACTGGCCCGAGCGCCTGCCCAAGGCCCCGCCCCCGCAGGTGGTTCCGCATTCCGACCTGCTGCTCGCGCTTAAGGCGTGGCGCGACGAGAAGGCGGAGCAGTTGCAACTGGATTCCTCGATGATAGCGAACAAGACGCAGCTCATTTGGCTCGCGGCACCGGGCAGCGTACCCTGGAACACGCGCTACGAGGAGGCGCACCTGCTGCACTGGCAGCGCGAGGTCTGGAACGGCATTCTGCAAGAGCACCTGCCCACAGCGAAGCGCATCGGGGAGGACTAGCCCATGGGTATCGGAGCCTCCGTCCTCATATTCATCCTGGTGATGCTCGTTTTCGGGAGCAGCCAGATTGTGGACCTTGTACTCAAGAAGCGCCGCGAAAAGCGCGGCGAAGACATTATCCAGGACCCGTGGCAGCAGATACACGACATTCCCGGCTACCGCGACTCGCGCAACGTGGCCGCGTTCTACCCGCTCAAGGGCGAACCGAACATAATGCCCATCGTGGAGGAACTGGCCCTGGAGGGGCGCCTGCTGCTCCCCCGCTGCGAGGGCGAGGGCATAATGAACTTCTACAAGGTGAACAGCCTGCGCAAGGACCTGGTCAAGGGGCACTTTGGCATAATGGAGCCGCGCGAGGGCCTCGAAAAGTTCGAGGGCGACATTCCCGTGTTCCTGGTGCCGGGCACGATGTTCAACTGGGACGGCTGCCGCAAGGGCCACGGCAAGGGCTACTACGACAGGTTCCTCGCGAAGTTCCCCAGGGCATACAAGGCGGGCATAGCGACCCCCGCGCAGATTACCGAGGAGCCGCTGCCGCAGAAGGAGACGGATGTCCGGATGGATACCGTTATCGCGTGCAAGCAGCGCTACTAGATTTTTTTTGGAGTGACGGATGAGTTTCGAGAACAACGACAACTTTCGCAAGCGCAACTTTAACCGCGGCAATTTCCGCCCGCGTAACGACGGGTTTCGCCAACGCGAGGACGGGTTCCGCCCGCGCCCCGCGAACGTGGTGACGGCGATGGGAGACTCGGATTCCGCCCCGCAGGTGGCCGTTGGCGGCATCAAGGAAGTCGAGGAACTGCTCAACAAGAACCCGCTGCAGGTGCACCGCGTCTTGTTTATGCACCAGTCGGGCAACCCCAAGCTGTACGAGCTGCAGAAGCTCGCCAAGCGCGCCCACGTGCACGTGCAGCAGGTGGACTCCAAGATTCTCGACAGCTACGCGCGCCCGAACCATGGCGTTGTGGCGCTGATGAACGAGAAGGAACTTTTGAACTGGATGGACGTGCGCGAAGAGCTGTTCAAGGCTGTGGAGCAGGGCATGCCCAAGCTTGTGGCCGTCGCGACCAACATCGAGGACCCGCGCAACCTGGGCGCATGCATACGCAGCTGCCTCGCCCTCGGCGTGGACCTGTTCATGATTCCGGCGAAGGGCATGTGCGGCATTACGCCCAGCGTGGCACGCACGTCGGCCGGTGCACTCGAGAAGATGAGGATTTGCAGGCCCGACAACCTGGAGGCCGCGGTAGGCGAACTGAAGATGGCGGGCTACCAGGTGCTGGGGCTCGACGCCGACACCGAGACGAACCTCGCCGAGTTCAACTTCAAGGACTGTGCGGTGATTGCCGTGGGCGGCGAAGACGTTGGCCTTCCGCCGTTCATCAAAAAGCAGTGCGACGCAGTGCTCAGGATACCTATGAAACCCGAGGCGCATTCTTACAACGCCTCCGTAGCCCTTTCGCTCGGCCTCTACGAATACGCGAGGCTCCGCATTAAACAACCCTAAACGCAAGGGGGCAACCCATGGAAAGCGCAAGAAAAACCATCAACCAGTTCCTCAAGAGCAAGTACAGCGGGAACGAACTGAAGAGCGAGCTGTTCAAGGCCGGCGAAGCGGCGCAGATGGAAGGCTGGACCTTCATGGACGCAAGCTTCCAGCTGGGCGGCGTCGCACGCGACAACGGCCTTACCGCCGACGAGGTGGAGCAGATTTTGCGCCGCGCGTTCTCTACCGAAAAACGTTCTGCCGAGCGCGTGGAAGACAAGCCCAAGGAAGTGCACGAGGAACCGGCACCCGCCCCCATACAGCCCACGATTATTTCGCCCATGCCCGCGGGCATGTTCTCCATGGACCAGATGCTCGCCATGGGCCTCGACACGCAGTCGCTTACGTTGTTGCAAAACCACAAGATTGACCCCGAGGCGCTGTCTATCCCGTGGCCGAGCCACGACTGGCGCAAAGACCTGGCCAAGTTGCTCGAGGCGGTGTTCGAACCCGACGAGACCATAGAGTTCAAGATTTCGGACACGCCCAAGTGCACCGCCGAAAAAGTTTCGAACATTGTTGGCCAAGATGCCGCCATCACGAAGATAATGAAGAGCCTCGACGGCCCCGAAGGTGCGCTGATTTGCGTTAACGCCACCCAGGGGAGCAGCGATGCCACCGACGAGAGTTTCCGCTACCGTTACGTTGTAGTGGACAGCCCCAAGATGCC
>CADBLC010000224.1:6852-9578 GCA_902795385.1 Fibrobacter succinogenes
CGCATTGGCGCAAGCAACCTCGACGAATACTACGAGCGCGTGGACTTCTTGTTCAAGACGCTCGAAGACCAGGGCTTCAAGGTCGACCCCATCAACAGGAACCCGAACATGATGGCGCGAATGCCGGGCGTGCTCCGCGGCGGCAAGCAGCAGTACCTCATCGGTTTGGAGCAGGGCGCCAAGGACTTCCAGGAATGGCGCGAGTGGGTGGAATACTCGCTCGACGGCAAGCCTCTGGTGGAACTTGCGAGCGACAGCGAAGAGCCGCCTAAGAAAGACGCGAGCATCATCGAGAACGTGCTGCGCACGGGAGAATTCTTCTTGTTCACCGCACCGCCCAAGAGCGGCAAGTCGTTCGCGCTCATGGACCTCGGCCTCTCCATTTGCTACGGCGAGGACTGGTTCGGCAACACCACATCTTCGAACGACGTTCTGTTCATCAACTTCGAGCTCACCAAGTCCGTGTTCTTGAACCGCCTGCACCTGCTAGGCGGCACACGTGGCTTGAACGCTAGCACTCCCAAGTTCGGTTTTTTGAACCTGCGCGGTACGGCGCTCTCCCCCATCGAGACTGCCCAGCTTATTGCCAAGCGTATCGAGGGTGCCAAAAAACTCGAGAACCACGACTACCGCATCGTCATTATCGACCCGATTTCGGCGGTGCTCCATAACCCCAAGTCCATGCGACTCACGGGCGCACCGCACCAGATGCTTATGCAGATGATTGACACCATCATCGCGCTCACCGGATGCGCCGTGGTGACGGCCTGCAACAACGACGAATACCCGTACCTGTGCAACCGCGCCGACAGCGTGATGTCGCTTACCCCGGTGGAAGGCAGCCTCGACCTCTACCAGATCAACGGCAACTTCCGCGAGTTCCCGAAGATGATCGCCCGCGAATGCTCGTGGATCTACCCGAGGTTCATCGTTTAATTTATAGGTTATTGATAATGGAATTCTCTATTGACGACATGAAAAGACAGTTGCAGGCCTGGGCCGAGAACGAAAGGATTCCCGGCAAGTTCCAGGCTTGGTTCACCAAGGAAGCTCTCCCGGAGAACAGCGACTGGAGATTCGTGGCCAAGAAGGTAGGCGAACACACGAGCCTTACGCTCGAGGCTCCGGCGAAGGGCATGGAAGCGCCCGACGTTGTAAAGCGCATCGCCGAACAGATCCGCAAAGACCACCTGCGCATATTCCGCAAGGCGGCAAGGCAGATATGGCTGCGCGCCACCGGCGACGGTCGCTTTGCGCTCGTGGTGCAGGCGAACTGCCGCGGCAAGGATTCCACGCACGGCTACAAGACTTTCACGGAATTCGTGGAACGCAGTTGCCCCGAAATTATCAGCTGCCACCTTATACAGTGCCAGCCCGACAAATTGTTCGACCCCGCGTTCAAGCAGACCGTGCGCACCGACTGCAAGTGCACCTTCGGCAGCGACTTTATGCCGCTAGGCGATACCGGGTTCTGCATGCACGTGCTGGACTGGGCGCCGCACATCAAGGATGCACGCGGCGACAAGTTTTTTAGCTTCTACTCGGGATGCTCGTTCGTGGCGGCCTCGCTCGCCGGACTGTTCGAACAGACGGAAGCGCTCGACTGCAGGGAATCGGCGATGCTTTCTACGCGCCAGAACTCGCGCAACCTGGTGGACGGTACCATCAGGTTCCACCGCGCCCAGCTAGACGCGGGCTTTTTCGCGAAGTTCTTTGGCAAGGCGGCCAACGAGGGCCGCTGGACCTTCTACTTCGACCTCCCCAACGGCGAGGCATTGCCCTCGGGGGCGGAACAGGCGATTGCGGCGGCTCGCGCCGAACGCATTCTGCTGCAGGTTTCGGACCTGGAAGTGGCCGCCAAGGAGATCAAGTACCTGCGTCGCGAGGGCTACATGCTCCGCAAGAGCATCCCGCTCTGCCTGGAACCGGGCCGCGGCAAGTTCGAGCTTTTGCTGCTCTTTGTGCCCGACCGTGCGGGTCTCTTGGGCCACAATCCGGCCATGAAACGCGCAAATAGCAGCGTAAAAAGGCCCCAGGAACGCGTTTCGCGCGAAAAAAACGCCAATATTCCACATTTTGTCCAGTCCAGGCCTACTTTTAAGCAGAGAAAAGATTAAATTATTACATAACTCATTAACTTTCAAAGAGTTACAAGGTTTACTATGCAGTTTTTCAAATGCGCGACAATCTGCCTGGGCCTCTCCGCCCTGATCGCCTCGGCCTATATCGTCAAGGAAGGCGATACCCTCTGGGACCTAAGCGATGAATTCCTGCACGACCCGTTCGCCTGGCCGGACCTTTGGGAAAACAACCGCCACATCCAGGACCCGCACTGGATTTATCCGGGCGACTCCATATACTTTGGCGACAGCATCCGCGAAGAACCGATGCTGCGTACCGCCGGCGGCAAGAACCCCTGCGCCACCGCGGTGTCTGATTCCAGCCTGCCCAAGGGCGTTACCGCGGTAGGCTGCGACGACGCCGACGCGCGCGACGGCAACTTCGAGGACATGCTCGGCGACCTTCGCAACCGCGACAAGAAAAAGAAGAAGACCAAGCCCATAGACTCTTACTACTACCAGAAGCACCCGGAACCGAAGATTTTCAACGGGTACTACCAGATGAACGCCCCCATCATCTATTCCATCGACAGCCTCAAGAAGGATAGCTCGTTCTTCACCATCCGCTCCGGCGAAAAGAAGGAACCGCTTATCCACCTGCCCGAA
>CADBLC010000225.1 GCA_902795385.1 Fibrobacter succinogenes
TCCATCAACAAGAACGTCATCATTGCCGATGTAACGGTCAATTTCTAAGAGGTACGCAAGATGAAACTTCTTAACAAATACCTGATTTCTTTTGCGGCGGTTGCGCTTGCCGCCTGTTCCTCCATGGATATCGATGACGCCGAGGCTATTTCGGAAAACTTCCCGGAAGATTTTGACGGTGCCGTCTACATGGAACTCCATCCGGAACTGGTGAGCATCCAGGTGCGTAACTATATCGCCGACTACAACGCCAGTGTCAAGGAATCTCTGGCTGCAGAAGCTGTAACAGCCGATGCCGATGCCTTTGCCGCCGATACGGCCCTCCTCCACCAGATTTATGCGACGCCTTGCTATGGCGGCTATGGTGAAGAACGTTGGCAGGATGCCTGGGCTCCTGTCATCACCGACTCGCTGGTGTGCCGTACGGAGAAGGTGTACGTGCAGCTCAACCTGTGGAAGAAGACCACGGTCACGGATTCTACGGGCGAGGAAAAGGTTGATTCGACGACTATCAACCTGGTCGCCCCGATTACGGTGGTGAAGGATTCCGCCGACACGACCAAGTTTGTTTCGGTGACGGGCATGCCGAAGGATGATTCGACTGCGACCGAACCGGTAACCTACGAGATAAGTGATTCTGTGAATGTACTTACCGGCAAGAACATGGGCAAGTCGGAGATGGATACGGTCGGCTGCGATACGATTCCCAACGAAAAGCCGGGTTCCCTCAAGCCGCTCGAAGTGAACTTCTTGAAGAACTTCAACTTCATCGATTCCCAGGATGACTGGAAAAAGATCAAGGCTGTTCCTATCGATACGCTGGCGATTAGCCTCCAGTATGTCATGTTTGGCGAAGCCCATGGCTGGGCCTACCGCAAGTGCAAGGATTCCGAGAAGAACAATCCTGCGATTGCCGAGGAATACCCTGTGAAAAAACGCTATTGTGCCGATGCTGACGGCGTTGTCCGTGAGATTAAGTAAGGCGAGGTAATCATGAATATCAAATCTATTGCTCTGGTACTTACGCTCGGTTTTGTCGCAGCCCAGGCTGCGGCAGACAAGGTCGTTGGTTATTTCCCCTATTGGAGCCAGTATTCTCAGTTCTATCCGAAGGATATCCGCTACAATACGGTGACCAATGTCCACTACTCGTTTATCGTTCCCGGTGAAGACGGCTCGCTTTCCTTCGCCGACGAAAACGACGCGACAAATTTCAAGACCTTGGTAGACCTTACGAAGGAAAATGGCGTCAAGCTCATCGTGGGTGTTGGCGGCATGGAAAACGAGGGTACGCTCAAGGCTATCGCTTCTTCCGATGAACTCCTTCCGCAGTTCGTCTCTAACGTCGGCAGTTGGCTTTCCGCTAACGGCGGCGACGGTATCGAACTCGACTGGCAGAACCTCACGGCCGAAGATGCCGAACTCTACGCGAAGATGCTCAACGCTCTCGTGGACGGGCTTTCGAACTACACGGTTACCGCGGTGATTTACCCGGCCGTGGGCATGGACGCCTACAAGGCCGAAGCGCTCAACCGCGCCGCCTACGTGGACGTGTTCATGACCGACTTGATGACTGAAGAGTCCTCTACGGTTGTCCCGAACCAGGGTGCCGTTTCCATCCAGCAGACGC
Source organism: Fibrobacter succinogenes (assembly GCA_902795385.1). Lineage (GTDB taxonomy): Bacteria > Fibrobacterota > Fibrobacteria > Fibrobacterales > Fibrobacteraceae > Fibrobacter > Fibrobacter succinogenes_P. Next base: position 1,631 of record CADBLC010000225.1, read on the forward strand.
TCGAAGAAGTCGCTGCTGCCGGCGTGCAGAAAGACCTGCTCGTCCCGGTGGTGTTCCTCTACGGCAAGTCCTGGATTGGCGCCAAGGGCCTCGGCTCTTCTCACCAGGGCTACGGCAGCGGTAACGAAGGTTACCTCCCGTATGCCGAACTGATGGGCAAGTTCGATTCTCCGGACTACACCGTCACTTTCGATGAAGCTTCCAAGTCCGAAGTGGCCGTGAGCGAATCCGAAACAATCGTGTTCATGGGTATCCCTTCCGTCAAGGCTGTTGCCGAATACGTGAAGAGCGAAGGCATGTCCGGCGTGGCCGTGTACGACCTCTCCCAGGACTTCCACGAACCGATCGTCTCCCTCCTGGTGACCATCGGTCTGCAGCTCCGCCCCGAAGTGAACTACAAGGCAACTCCCAAGAAGAAGTAATCTTCGGATAGCTAAGCATTTGAGACCTCCCTCCGGGGAGGTCTTTTTTATTGCGTTCCGCGCGCCTCATCCCATACGCCGTCGTGGTCTTGATCGTTGCGGCACCTGTGGAACCTGTCATCCTGGAACCATACGGTTACATACCCGCGCCTGCACGATAGTCGGGGGCAATGGGGCTCATTCCCGCGCTTGTACGGCCCGTTATGGATTCCGGGACTTCCCGCCCCAGGATGACGCCTGTAGGCCCCTCGCGGCATTCTGCCATACAAAAAATCCCGGGGGTTCCCGGAACTTTTAAAATTCGGATTAGGCCGCGAACCTCGCGGCTCTTGCCGCTACTTGTTGAACTTCAGCGTCGCCTTCTGGCTGCCCTGCGTCACGGTGGCAATGTAACTGCCGGCCTTGAGGCTGCCGAGCGGTACCCAGCGGGTTCCGAGGCTTACGTTGACGTTCTTTGAAAGGACTTCCTTGCCGTTCAGGTCGAAGATGGATACCTGGACCGGCTTAGAGGTCTTGGCGGTAATCATCAGGCCGTTCTTGGCGAACTGCAGGGAGAGCCCGTTTGCCAGTTCCTTCTTGACGGTCGGGATGGACATCTTGTTCACGTTCACTGCACTCGCGCTGTCGCCCACGATGACGCGGATGGTCTTGGTGATGGCTTCACGCACGTCCGTTTCATCGGCCGTGGCCCTGACCAGGATAATGGCATTCTGGTTGCCGCCGACAAAGCTTGTTCCCGAGATGCTCAGGTAGGGGGTCGAAGCTACGAAGTTCTCGCCATCGGTGTTGAAGGTGTAGTTGATCGGAGTGCCCAACAGGGTCTTTTCGGGAGCCGTGCCTGCAGCGGATGTCTGTCCACCCGTCAGGTACTGGTTCGTGAACTTGTTGGAAATCTTGTTCTCGCCCTTGCGGTAGGTCACCGTGATGGTGTCGTTCATGGCCCTGTAGCCAGTGACCGCCGGAGCCGTAGCCACGATCTTTGCATCGCCGAACGACTTAAAGTGGTACATGATGGTCGTGCTGGCCTCTTTTTGCGAAGAAGAGCAGTAGGTGGCGTTCTTGCAGGCGACCGTCTTCACGTCAACAATGTCCGGGTTGAGGGACTTGATGGTGTAGGTGGAGCCTTCGAGAGTCTTCTTTTCGGTGCCGAGTGTCCATTCGAACGTCATGGTGCTGGAATTGGTCTTGGAGAAGTCCGCACCGCGGCCGATGGAGCAGGGGTGGGTCTCCGCATCATTGTAGCGGCAGAACATGTCGGTGAAGTTCGTGATAGTTTGACCCGCGACGCTCTGGATGGTCACGACGCTCTGGCTTCCGTCGTTACCCGTGAGGATGGAGAAGCCTGCACCCTTGATGGAGAGGGTCGTGCCGGATACGGTGACGACATTCTCGTTGCTGGAGGTGTAGGTACAGCCCGACTTGAGAGCGTTGGATACCTGTCCGTC
>CADBLC010000226.1 GCA_902795385.1 Fibrobacter succinogenes
AACGCACGTACGATGGTCCAGAACATCGCCGACGGTTCCGAAGAGATGGCGCTCCTCAAGTGCAACAACGATTTCGGACGCACCGTCTTGAATGTAGGCAAGGGCGCAAAGGCCAGTTTCGAGATTCTCGACAACAAGGTCGCGCATTCCGTATCGGCCGAGCGCTTCGACATCAACGTGGGCGAAGGCGCCGACGTGGAAATCTTCTTCGCGAACCCCGCGAACGATTTGCCGCTCACCTTCAGGCACTTCCGCATCACGCAGGCGGCAGGCTCCCAGGTGCGTTTTTCCGCCATCGAACGCGGTAACGGCATTAGCCGCGTAAGCATCGACGACTTTTTGCAAGGGCCGGGCGCCCATTTCGAGGTCCGTACGCTGAACATGCTCGGCGGCACGGCCGAAAGCCACCACAGGCTCCACATCTACCACGAATCGCCCGAAACAACCAGCACGCAGCTCTCCAGAAACCTCCTCGACGGTAGTTCCCGCGCCAGCTACGACGGAAGCGTCATTGTAGGCGCCAACTGCACCAAGGCGCTCTCCGGCCAGCTCGTGAACACCATCCTGCTTTCGGAAGACAGCTCCGTTTCCGTGAAGCCCGTGCTCAAGATTTACCACGACGACGTGGAATGCACGCACGGCAACACGGTAGGCGAACTCGATGCAGAGCAGATGTTCTACCTCGTAAGCCGCGGCATCCCGAAGGAGACCGCGAAAAAGATGCTCATGGAAAGCTTCGCGAAGGAGACATTCTACCCGTTGCCCGACACCCCCGCCAAAAAACGCCTGCTGCAGACGCTTGAGAACGTTTAAAAACCGTGTAAATGTCGTTTTAAGAAAAGCGGCCCCTCTAGGAGGGACCGCTTTCTTAGGGGAATGAGAACACTTAGATAAAAGTGGCGTAGAGGAGTAGGGCTACGCCCGAGAACGACATTAAGAAGTTGATGAAGAAAGAGTTGCTACAGAGGTCCTTTCTCATTTGTTTGATCATTTGTTTTGCCCTTCCCTTGATGACCATAATATAGATTAGCGCAACGTCTGTTTCAAGTATTACAAATCACACTGAGACAACAGTCACAAAGTGTCAAAAAACTTACTAAAATCAAGGATTTCCCATCTACTCCAAACAGTCTGAAACTAGACAAAACAGGCTTGCCCGAATTTACATACAAAGTAACAAGACAACCCTCAAAGGAAAAGCGGCCCCTCTGGGAGGGACCGCTTTCTTAGGGGAATGAGAAATTCTAATTAATTGCGGCGTAGAGGAGCAGGGCTACGCCCGAGAATGCCATAACGAAGTTGGTGAAGAACGTGTTGTTGCAGAGGTCTTTTTGGATCTGAGTCATCATGTTTACCCTTCCCTTGATGACCTTAATATAGATTCGCGAGCACCCCTTTCCAAGTATCAGAAATCACACTGCGATGGGAGTCACAAAGTGACAAAATGCTTACTTTTCTTCGATCTTCACGACAGGCTCGTCCATCATCTTTTCGGCGATGACTTCAGGCGTTTCCTCGGCCACGGCAGCGTTGGATTCTTCCGGCATCCAGGGCTTGTCAAGACTCTTTTCCCAGGAGACCGTAGGCGCCTGCTGCACTTCGTGCGAGGTGTCGACGATGGGGAGTCCCAGGAGCTCGCGGGCGCGGTTCAGGGCCGCATCGATGTTGCCGAGAGCGTTCTCCTCGCCAAGCTGCTTCAAGACACCTGCGCGGGTAAGCGCCACCACGGGCTGGGCATGCACGCCACTGAGCAAGAGCTGTGTGCCTTCGCGGTTGCAGCGGGAAAGCAAATCCTCGATCATCTGGATACCGGCGGCATCGATGCTCGAGACACTGCGCATGCGCAGAATAAGAATCTTCGGCTTGTCGGAGATGCGCGCCATGGTGTCCTTGAACTTGTCGACCGCCCCGAAGAACAGCGAACCGGCAAGCTCGTACACCACCACGCCCTTGGGCACCTGACGGCTCAAGTCGTTGTGGGCGGCCTCTTCGTCGTCTTCCTTGAGGGCCTCGGTAACCGATTCCATCTCGGACACGTCGCTCATGCGCTTGATGAACAGCACGGCGGCAAGCAGCACGCCGACTTCGATAGCCACCGTGAGGTCGATAATCACGGTCAGGAAGAACGCCACGAGCATCACGATCACGTCGCTCTTGGGCGCCTTGAACATCTTGATGAAGCTGCGGTAGCCACACATGTTGAAGGCTACCTGGAACAGCACGGCAGCAAGCGCCGCCATCGGGATCATTTCGGCATACTTGCCGAGCACGAGCATAATGAGCAAAAGCACTACCGCATGCACGAGGCCCGAAATCGGGCTCACGGCGCCGTTACGGATGTTGGTCGCGGTACGGGCAATGGCGCCCGTAGCGGGAATGCCGCCGAACATCGGCGAAAGCACGTTCGCGACACCCTGGCCAAAGAGTTCGGTGTTGGAGCGGTGCTTGGTGGAGGTCATACCGTCGGCCACCACCGCCGAAAGCAGGGATTCGATAGCGCCGAGGATGGCAATCGTCAAAGCCGGCTGGAACACCTTCTGCATCATCTCGAGACTGATGTTCGGCAGGTGCGGCACCGGGAAGCCGCTCGGGATGTGGTTCTTCATGCCGATGGTCACCACGCCGTGGCCGGTAACGGGGTCGTCCCAGCCCAGCACTTTCACGAGCACGGTCGCGACGATAATGGCGATGAGGGAGCCGGGCACCTTGGTGGTGATTTTCGGCCACAGGATGCACACGGCGAGCGCCACGAGACCGACGATGACGGCATAGCCGTTAACGGTATCGAAGGACGTCACGTAAAGCTTGATCTTGCCGACGGCATCGGCGGGGTCCTTGGCCAAGAAGCGCAGCCCGAAGAAGTTCGGGACCTGGCCGAGAGCGATGATGATGGCGATACCGGCGGTAAAACCGACCGTCACCGGGTACGGGATGAACTTGATGATGGCGCCGAACTTCGCGATACCGAAGATAATCAGCAAAATACCCGCGAGGAGCGTTGCAGAAGCGAGGCCGTCGTAGCCGTACTGGCTCACGATGCCGTAGACAATCACGATGAAAGCGCCCGTGGGGCCACCAATCTGGAAGCGGGAACCGCCCAGGAGGGAAATCGTGAAACCGGCGATAATCGCAGTGTAGAGGCCCTGTTCGGGACCCACGCCCGAAGCGATGGCGAACGCGATAGCGAGCGGGAGCGCAAGGATGCCCACGATAAGACCCGACATCAGGTCGCTCATGAAATTCTTTTTGGTATAGCCCCGGCGGACCGTGCGGAACAATTCGGGGACAATCGTCGTCTTGACGCCAGCAAGGAAACTCTTGACGGATTCTTTGGCGTGAATATTGGACATGGGCACTCCGTTCTTAGGAACGGCGCCAAATTTAGGAAAATTTACAAACCCTGTTAAGGGGAATTAGTAAAAA
>CADBLC010000227.1 GCA_902795385.1 Fibrobacter succinogenes
CCAGCTTTCCGCAGAACGGGCTTGCCCCGCGGCGAACAGATTCCGTCTCGAGCGGGTGCCCGCAGGCCTCATGGAAAATCACACCGCCAAAGCCGTTGCCCATCACCACGGGCATCTGGCCGCCCTGGATATATCCGGCATCGAGCATGCGGAGAACGCGTTCGGCACATTCCGTCGCGAGTTTTTCGGGCGAATAGTTCGCCAAAAGTTCATAGCCGCCGAGCGCACCGGGGGCTTCGTGCGTCGTAAGGCGCTCGGAACCGTCCGTCGCCGTCACATTCACGTTCACGCGAAGGCGGCCACGGGTCATTTCCAAGTGCAAGCCCTCGCTGTTCATGAGCGTAATCGCAGAGCAACTGTCCGTAACGCTCGCGCCGACCTGCGCCACCTTAGAAGATACCGCGCGAGCCGCAGCATCGGCGCGGAACAAGAAGTCCTGCTTAATCGCCTGCCCCAATACACGCGGGTCCTTGAACGCGGCAGGATTGTAGTCGCATACCCGCTTCTCGGGGGCGAATTCGAACGGGACGTTCGAGCCACCCGCCTTGGCAATCCGGCCGAAAGCGAGCGTTCGCACCAGCTTCAGCAGGGATTCTTCGCTATCGTCGCTCGTGAAGCCGTAAAGAACCTCGGTGCCGTAAAGCAGGCGCACGCCTATGCCGTATTCCGTGCCCGCCGTGGCCGTTTCGATTTGACGGTCCTTGAGCCCGAGGCTCGAACCGCGGGTTTCCTCTTCGAAAATTTCTACGAAGTCGGCTCCGGCAGACTTGCCTGCCTCGAAAATCTTTACGGCTACCTCGGGGCGCACCTTAAACCTCGCCCTTCATGTTCTTTCGCACGGGAATCCCGGCCGCAAGCATTTCGCGCTTAATCTGGGGTACGGTATAGTCCCCAAAATGCACCATCGACGCCACAAGCGCCGCATCGGCAGACGTCTTGTGGAACAAATCCACAATGTGTTCGGGAGTTCCGGCGCCACCGCTCGCAATCACGGGCACCTGCACCGCTTTCGCGATCATGTCGGTAATATTGAGCTCGTAGCCCTGCTTTACGCCATCGGCATCGATGGAGTTCAGACAAATTTCTCCGACACCCAGGTCTTCGGCCTTCTTGGCCCACTCGACCGCATCTATACCCATCGCGGTACGTCCACCGCGAATAAAAACTTCATAGCCGCTCGGTATTTTGTCCGAAATACCGACAAACTTAGCATCCATGCCAAGCACGATGCACTGGCGGCCAAAGGCCTTCGCCCCATCGGCAATGATTTCGGGATGCAACACGGCAAGGCTGTTCACGCTGACCTTCTCGGCGCCAGCCAGCAGGGCGTCGTGCATGTCATCGAGGTTGCGGATACCACCACCCACCGCGAACGGGATAAACACCCGCTTTGCAATCTGGCGAATCATTTCCATGTCGCAAGGGCGATTTTCCGCGCTTGCCGTAATATCGTAAAAGACAAGTTCGTCTACACCGTCGTCGCTGTAGCGCGCACCCATTTCCACAGGGTCACCGATGTCGATATTACCCTTGAACTTTACGCCTTTCGTCACCTTGCGGTTACGGACATCCAGGCAAACAATCAAACGTTTAGTAAGCATCTGGGACTACAGGTTGCGGTCGATGACGGTCTTGACCGTCGCCTTGGGAACGGCGCCCACCACATTGCCCACCTCGACGCCGTTCTTGAACAGCTTCATGTTGGGAATGTTCGTGATGCCGAAACGGGCACAAATGTCCTTTGCACCGTCGCTGTCCACATCCATCTTGGCGATAATTGCCTTGCCTTCGTATTCGTCGGCAAGTTCATCCACAATCGGGCCCATCATCATGCACGGACGGCACCAGGTTGCCCAGAAGTCAACGAAAACCAACTGACCGGAACTAATCGCCTTGTCAAAATTTTCTGCAGTCAAGTGAATTGCTGGCATAGTAAATCTCCAATTCTTGCTGCCAATATAGCAATTTTAGAAGGCAAAACCCGCCGTGACGTTGCCAGTAAACCCTGCACCCACAGCCGAAGCTTCCTCAACGTCATCACGGGAGCGCCCCTTCAGGGAAATTGTCCTATAGGCATAACCAATATCGCTGGACATGGTAAATTTCCCGGACATAAGCTTGTAGCCCATTACGGCACCACCGCCCAAAAGGTTTCCGGAAGCATTCACGTCTTCATCGGCATCCCTATAATAATAGCTCTCGGACTTGTAGTCATAAGTATAGTCGAGGGAAACGCGTTCGAACATAAACTGCGGTTCAATGTACCAGCCCTTATGGTGGGCACCGAAGTAGTAACGAACACCAAGAGTAACACCATAATCATAAAGGGAAACTTCTTCCTTTACGTATTGAGAGGAACGGGTATCTCCCCAATACAAGAAGGTTGGACGCGTGATAACGGCAAAGCTCGGGCCTATGCACCCTTCGATGGTCAGAGTAATCGTGGGGATTCCCAAGATGGCCCACCACAAAAACATGGAAATCGGATGGATGGACACATAGAAAATCGGATCCGAACTCGCGACCTCGTTGATGTTCATGACCGGAGTTTCGGGAGCGGGCGCACCGGACGTATATGCGGAAACATCCTCGTACTGGGTTTCACTGGTCGGAGGCGGGGCAGAATAGTCCTGCGCAAAGAGCGAAACGGACGCAACCAACAGAATAGCGATGAGGTTCTTAAGCATATAGCTCCTGTGTTTGAATTTCACGAACAAATTTAGTATATCAGGCGCATTCCATCTACTATCAGCAACGCGCCCTTGGTCCCTTCGTAGAAGTTTCCCGCCGCACTAGAGGCCATCACCACGCGGATATGGGTCACGCCATTGGAGCCATCCCCTTCCACCAGGGAATTATCGATGGCCTTTTTCTCGCGGGATTGCAGCGAAGTCGCAAAGACGGAGGATTTCTCAATGGGCGACCCCTCGCGAGGCTTTCCGTAGGCGAATTTCAGGCGCACCGTACGCATGCCGTTCGCATCTTTTTCGGACACATAGACAACGTCGGGATTCTCGCGGCCCGTATTGTCGGCCGTTTCGGAGCGATACCAGGCGGAGGCCACCAGCGTATTCACGTCGCTAGAAGTGCGGTTCACATTTCCGTCACCCGTGCGGTTTTCAAGCAGTACGTACAAGTCGCAGCTGTCGCCCTTGCCTTCGTACGAGAACGTGAATTCAACGTACTCCGGGCGGGCCGCGAACTTTTTGCCAAAGTTGATGAGTTCGTTGCCATCGGGCCATGTGCTCGCATTCGCCATCGAAAGCGTTCCAACCCCATTGGGATTGAATACCGCCGTATAGGCGCTGCCGCTCGCCACCTTGGTCAACACCACATTCGTTTCCATCTTGATGCCCACGACGCCTCCGGAAGAATACTTCGTCGTAGTCGTGACAATCGTATTCGCGTTGTCCCA
>CADBLC010000228.1 GCA_902795385.1 Fibrobacter succinogenes
TATTGCGGAGCGACTGGAAAAATGCTACCTGAACGGCGGCCGCGGTATCCACACGATGGGTGACATCGCGCGTGTGAGCGTCAAGAATCCCGAGGGCCTCTACAAGCTTTTTGGCGTGAACGCGGAACTACTGATTGACCATGCGTGGGGTTACGAGCCTTGCACCATCGCCGATATCAAGAAGGCGAAACCACGCAGCCAAAGTACGGGCGAGGGGCAGGTACTGCAAGACCCGTACAGCTTCGAGAAGGCACGTCTCGTGGTGCGCGAGATGGTCGATACCGTATCGATGACGCTGGTGTCGCACGACCTGGTGACGAATGCCATGGTGCTTACCGTCGGTTACGACCGCGAGAACGTGGACAAGGGAAACTATTACGGTGAAACTGTGCAGGATTATTATGGAAGGACGGTGCCGAAGCCTGCGCACGGAACGGCGAACATCGGTTACTACACGAGTTCGCAGGCGGTGATGGCAGAAGCGGTGATGAAGCTTTACGACCGCATCGTGAACCCGAAATTGACGGTGCGTCGCCTGAACCTCGTGGCGACGGACATCGTGGATGCAAGTTACGAACAGTACGACTTGTTTACCGACGTGCAGAAACAGCAACGCGAAAAAAAGCGCCTGAAGGCGGAACTCCTCATCAAGAAACGTTTTGGCAAGAATGCCATCGTGAAGGGCATGGACTTGCAGGAAGGCGCCACCACCATCGAGAGGAACGGACAGATAGGGGGCCATCGAGCCTAATTGATGATTGATAATGGATAATTGATGGTTGATGATTATAAAGACATAATAAATTTGCCGTATCCGCGAGACGACTGGAACTTCCTCATGAAGCATCCGCGTATGAACGTGGAAGACCGCGCGAAGATTTTCCATCCGTTTGCGGCGTTGCGTGGGCATGCGGAAGCGCTCGATGCCACGGCGGAACGCAAGCAGGACGCGGTCGAGAACGAGTTGACTCTGGAAGACCCGGATGCCGTGATACCGGATGCCGGCGATGAAAATTTTTAAATTTTACGCATGAAGAATTTTTTGACGTTTGCCGTTTTTCTTGCCCTTGTGCTTTCAGGCGTGTCTGTGGCCAAGCCTGCCAAGGCGTCGAAGGCTGCGCCGAAGGCCGCTAAGGTGGCGGCAAAAAGCGCCGAGTTCAAGGATTCGCGTGACAAGCAGAAATACCGCCTGGTGAAAATTGCCGACCGCGAATGGTTCGGCGACAACCTGAATTTTAAAAGCGAGGGCAGCTACTGCCTGGATGACGACGAGAATAACTGCATGGCCTATGGACGCCTGTATACATGGGATGCTGCCCAGAAGGCATGCCCTGCCGGGTTCCGCCTGCCCGCCCAAGCCGATTTCGAGAGCCTCTGGACTGCCGCCGGCGCCGACTTCAATGCGGGGTACCTTATCAAGACAGATTACGGCTGGAAGGGCGAGACGAACGGGAACGATACGCTCAAGTTTTCTGCGATGCCTGCCGGCAACCGCTTTGACGACGGTACGTACGGGAACCTCGCAAAATTCGCGTTTTTCTGGAGTGCCGACGATGCGCTGGAAGGAATCGGGCAGGGCGATGCCCGCGTGTGGTACCTTACGAACAAGTCAATGGCTTTCGGCTTTACCTCCAGGGCGAAAATTTTCGCATTCTCCGTGCGTTGCGTGCGGAATGCCAAGTAGTGCGGCTTCTCCGGAGGCACGGCTTTTGCTAAATTACGGATAGGTCCCTTTTATCCGAGGTGGTTATGAATCTTGACGAAGAACGTATCCGCGAACTCCAGCGCAAAGACAAGGAACACGATGCCCGTCTGGACATGCAGAAGGAAAAGGACTACGAACACGATGTCCGCATAGACGCCCTTTATTCCAAGGGCCGTGAACAGGATTTCAAGATCAAGGCCCAGGCCGCCAAGGATGCAGAACACGACTTCCGCTTGAATTCCGTGGACTCCGTAAACGAACTGCAGGACGACGAACTGCACCGCCAGTCCGAAAAAGACCGCGAGCATGATGCCCGCCTGGAAAAACTCGAAAAGCTTTGTGCGAACTTGGCGGCCCGCGTCGAGGTGCTCGAGGCCCAACTGAAAAAATAGATATGCACCAGCCGATTCGCAACATCGCCATCTTGGCCCACGTGGATGCCGGAAAGACGACTCTTTCCGAACGCATCTTGTTTACGGCGGGCGAGGTGAGGCGCCCGGGCAAGGTGGAAGAAGGCCTTGCGACGATGGACTACATGCCCGAAGAAAAGGAAAGGGGCATTACCATCGAGAGCGGCGTTGCGCATTTTGAATGGAAGAACACCTGGTTCAACTTTATCGATACGCCTGGGCACGTGGACTTTGGTGCCGAGGTGGACATGGCGCTTACGGCGGTCGAAGGTGCCGTGCTCGTGGTGAGCGCCGCGAGTGGCGTGGAAACCCAGACGGTCGCCGCGTTCCGCAAGTTGCGCGAAGCGGGAGTCCCCACGATCCTGTTCGTGAACAAGCTTGACAATCCCGATTACGTTCTCGACGATACGCTTATCAATATCGAGGAACAGCTTGGCGTGCGCCCTGTGCTCATGACGCTCCCGCAGTTCGAGGGCTGCAAGATGTCGGCGGTGCTCGACGTATTGAGCCAGAGCCGCCTCGTGCATTCCGATACGGGCGAAGAGGCGGTTGACGAAGGCTGGAACGTGGAAGACGGCTGGGATGGTTCCCGCGAACTCAAGAAGCATTATGCCGAGGCGTCTGAATTCGCCAGCAACTTTGACGACGAAATCTTGAAGCTCGCGATGGAAGGGAAGGCAGTTGCGCCCAAGATTCTCTTGCGCGGTTTAAGGAAGCTCGTGAAGAGCGATGACTACGCGCTTTGCTATGCGGGTTCCGCGCTCGAAGGGTTCGGCGTGCGTAGCCTTATCACCGCGCTTTCGTTCTTTTTGCCCGAGGTTCCCAGGTTCGGCATCAACGAGCTTGGCCAGGTGATTCGCTTGCGGCACTTTAAGGGCGTGGGCGAGATATCCCTTTTCCGCAGTCATACGGACATGGAACGCAAGGAGTGGCCCGCAGGTTTCGAGTTCTCGCGCCTCAAGGCGAACTTGCTTATACCGGTAGACGAGATTCGCGCCGGCGATATATACGCGGTGCGCACCCCGTTCGAAACGGAACTTGGACAGATTATTTATTTAGATGGACAGTGTCATCCTGAGAGGAGCGTAGCGGAGTCGAAGGATCCAGACCCGCTGCACCCTGACACCTCCATCCGAGACAACTACCATCCTCTTCTCCAGACCCGCGTGGAATGCCTGGGCTCCGACGATTACCATCATGTGGAAAAGAGCCTGAATACGCTCGCCCGCATGGATCCCTCTTTCCGCGTGCAAAAAGACGATGGCGGATTCTGGTACCTGCATAC
>CADBLC010000229.1 GCA_902795385.1 Fibrobacter succinogenes
GCCTTGAAAAAGTCGTTCTTCGGCATCGTGCGCGAAATGGCGGTATCGCCCTGCATCGGGACAACCTTGGCGAACTTGCCTTCGCCGACCCAGTCCAGCAGCAGGTAGTGCTTGCGCGTCGCATAGCTTATCACGCCGTCCTTGTAACGGATTTTCTGCAACTGCGTAAACAGCGAATCTTCGCTGGGCGCAAGCGCGAGCGCGAGCGCATGTTCCACGAACGTGACGCAGTCAACGGAATCCAGGTAAACGAGCGGCTTGCTCTCGACGGGGTCCAGATAGCTCTCGCCCATGGGGCCGAGCAGGTAGGGCTTTTTGAGGAGCGCGCGGGAGAAATGCTCCAGGCGCGCAGGCAATCCCTTCACGTTCATCGCGCCAAGCCACAGGCGCTTCATTTCCATCAGCGAGCCGTAATTGTCGTTCGTCTGGGCAATCAGGCGCATCCACAGCGTATCCAAGACGTCCTTGAGCTTCTGGTCGGGATTCTTGCCCGTCTCGTTCAAGTACATCGCGACAGAGAGCGTATCGCCGTCCATCGTAAAGATGTAGCCCACCAGCGCATGTGCCTCGCCAATAAAGCCGGTCTTGAAATGCGTAAGCCACGGATACTGCAAATCGAGCATCCTCTTGCCGCCGGTACCCACTCCCGGACTCGCGAAGCTGTTGATGTAGTAGCTTCCCTTGGGGTGGCGAGCCATCTTGGCGAGCATCTGCGTTTCTACCGAGGGCTTAAGCTTGTTCTTGGGAGAAAGGCCGCAGCCGTCCCACACCTCGAAGTCATCGGGATTTATTCCCATCTCCGTGAGGAACTTCCTCTCCATCTTCTTGCCGCCTTCCACGCTACCCTCGCCCGCTTTTTGCGCACCGAGGTTGCGGAAGAGCGTCTCCGCATGGAAATTCTGGCTCCGCTGGTTGATTTCGTCGAGAATACTCAGGAGGGGCGCCGCCGAGAACACGAACTTCCTGATTTCGATACCGGCGGGAGTCTTGTTGTCTTCGGTAAAGACGATGCCGTGTTCCTTGAGGGTCGTCCCGAAGGCCGCACGGAAGTAACCGACTGGGTTGCGGATGGGGAGCACAAGGCTCGCCGAATCTACGTCTACACCGATTTCGCCGCCCAACGTGATTTCGGACTTCACGGAATCAATAGCGTACGTCCACTTTTTCTTTTTACCGGCAACGGTTTTAAGTTCATTCTTTATGACAACATAACCCACGTCGGGCAACACGGAAACAATAGCCGTATCGCCATCCTTCTCGCCGGGCTTGAGGCGTATAAGGGTGCAGTTGTCGTTAAAGCCCAGTGGGCCAATCTCGGCGCCGTACCAGGCGTTATAGAAATTCTTGCGCCAGTGCTCCGCCTTCCACGGGCCCTTGTAATAGGCGGTATCGAGCACAATCTTGCCACGGATGGAATCGATTCCCAACGAACGGATGGAATCGGCCATCGCGTTAATCATGTGAAACGGGTCCGCATAGTAGCGTCCCGAAAAGTTCGGGTCCCCTTCCCCGCGAATATTCACGGTTCCCCAGAACACCTTCCCGCGAACGCTACCGTTCAACGAGATTTCTGTTTTGGGTTCGTAGTCCAGCGGTAAAAAATGGATGGCCGCCGCCGTGGTGAGCGTTTTGAGTGTGCTCGCCGGCGTGAACTTTTCCATGCCGCGCACGTTCGCGATTTCGACACCCGTCTTGACCGAGCGCACCGAAGCGCCGTAGCGGGAACCCGGGACGACAGAATCGACATAGGCCTGGTAGGATGAAAAATCCATTCCGGCCAGCACCTGCGCGGCAAGCATCAGGGGCAACAGCATTGTCGTCCGGGAAAAAATCATTTGGCAAGCCTGTTGAAATCTTCAAAGAACTGCGGGTACGTCTTGTTCACGCACGCCGGGTCCAGAATCTTGATGGGAACGCCACCCAGCGCGACAAGGCTGAAGCACATCGCCATGCGGTGGTCGTTGTAAGTCTCGATAGTCGCGGCCTGCAATTGTTCGGGCGGGACAATCGTTATGGAATCGTTCGTCTCGCGCACGTCGGCACCAACCTTGCGGAGTTCGGCGGTCATTGCCGCGATGCGGTCGGTTTCCTTCACGCGCCAGCTCGCAATCCCGCTTATCCTGGACGGTCCATCGGCAAACAGCGCAAGCACCGAGACAGTCATGGCCGCATCGGGGATATCGTTCAAGTCGAGGTCAATCCCGTGGAGCGTGCATCCGGTACCGTCACACTCGATCCAGTCCGGACCGATAGTCACCTTCGCGCCCATCTTGCGCAAGACTTCGGTAAAGGCCACGTCGCCCTGGCTGCTATGCTCGCCAACACCGAGAACCCTGACCTTGCCCTTCGCGATGGCCGCGGCGGCAAGCGGATAGCTCGCGGAACTCGCGTCGCCTTCCACAGAAAAATCACCGACCGCCTTGTAGACGCCCTGCGGCACATAGAAGTCGGTCATGCCCTCGTGGCGCACGTCGATGCCGAAACAGCTCATGATATCGAGCGTCATGCGAACGTAAGGCACCGAAATCAGTTCGCCTTCCACATGGATGTGCAACGGCGCCCTGCAGTACGGCGCGCAAATCAGGAGCGCCGTGAGGTACTGGCTCGAAATATTCCCGCGCACGCTCACCTCGCCGCCTTCCAGGCCGTCGGCCTTGATGCATACCGGCGGGTAGCCTTCGCTTTCTTCGTAGTCGATGTTTGCCCCGATACTGCGCAACGCATCAATCAAGTCACGAATCGGGCGTTCGCTCATGCGCTCTTCGCCACGCAAATGGAATTCACCCTTGCCAAGCGAGAGTGCCGCCGTAAGCGAGCGCATCGCCGTTCCCGCATTGCCGAGGAACAGTTCGGTAGGAGCTCCACCCGGAGCAGAAATCGCACCGCCATTGCCGTGCACAACGGCATCGGTAAAGTCTTCCGAGAATTCGATTCCGACCCCGAGCTTTTGCAAAGCCTCGCCCATGTAGCAGGTATCGTCACTGCGGAGCAAGTTGTGCAGGCGGGTCGTGCCTTCCGCCAGGGCGGCAATCAAAAACGCCCTGTTCGTGATGCTCTTAGAGCCAGGCAGGCGGATTTCGCCTTCAAAGGAACTAAGTGCGGGTATCTGGATAAAACTGGGGCGGAACTGGAATTCTTTCATACAGGAAAATTATACATTATTATTGACCATCTCGCGAAAAAGAGGTACCCCATGGAACAGGAAATTACGACTAAAAATTTTGAAGTCCGTTTCTCGGATTGCGACCACCATAGCCGACTCAAGCTGTCGAACTTGTTCCTGTTCATGGAAGACACCGCCATCACCGACGCCGAGCTGAACGGCTTTGGCCTTTGGAAGATGATGAAGGCGGGCTACACCACCGTCATCACCCGCATGAA
>CADBLC010000230.1 GCA_902795385.1 Fibrobacter succinogenes
GAAACGTGCAGGCGCAGGCCATCAAGGCCGTTTACGATAACGATGCCGACAACACGCTCGACAATTCCTTCTTGCGTGCAAACATTGGCGGAAAGTACACTTCCAGCGATTTCGAGGCGGTAATCAACCTGCGCATTTTCTCTCCGGCCTTTGGCAACAAGAACGTGACGGATGTAACTGTAGATCAAAATGGAAATGTCAAGGCAACCAAATCTGCACAAGACAGGTTTAGTGCGGACACCTACTATGCCAAGTACAAATGGGACACTGGTTTCGGCGATTTCAGTGCGCAATTCGGTCGCTTTCGTACCGACTGGACTGTTGCCGGTAACTTCGGTACCTACGTGGACGTACACCTGAACAAGCGCGGATTCCTTGCCCGCGATTACCAGCACGACGCTCTCGGCTTCGGCTTTGACAAGGGAATTTCTAGTTTCAGCCTGTTGCTCGGCACTTACGACAACAAGTTCGATACGGGTTATCTCCGCGCTGAAGAAACCGTGAAGCTCGGCGATGCGAAAATCAGCGCTGCCTACCGCGGAAACGTCCTTGATCCTATCCAGCACACGGCAGAAGTCTCGCACCGCATTGCAGGCCGCGCAAGCTACTATTTCGCGAAGAATCTCGGCCTCTACGGCGAAGTTGCCTACATCACCACGGGTGACGGCGAAAACCTCTCGGCTCCGAACGGCATCAAGTCTGAATACGCCCAGGGTACCGACTACGTTCCGTTCTTCGTGGGTGTGGAAATCCCGACTGCGGGCATCTTGAATAGCCTCTATGCGGAACTTGAATATGTTGGCGATCGCGATGAAATCCAGGCCTGTGCCGATGAACTCGCCTGGACGGTGAGCCTCATCAAGAAATTCGGCAAGCACAGCAAAATTCAGTTGAGCGCCTACAGCGAAACGGAACTCTCTGATGTTGCCATTGCTGCCCGCTTTACCGCAAGCATCCAGTAATCACATCTCCAAAACCTTCCCCTGGCGTAACCCGCGCCGGGGGTCTTTTTTATGCTAATGAGAGGCTTCGCTTTCTACTTGCCAGGTGAAGCCTGCCGCCTCGATGGTGCGGAATGTTTCTTCGAGGCTCTGGCCGCCTTCGGTGAGGTAGCCCGAGGCAAAAATAGAATCAGCGATTTTGAAGAGCGTCTTCTCGTGTCCCTTGAAATACACTTCGCGGCCGGCGGCACAGCGGATATCCGATTTCGGGAGCATCAGGCGCGCAAGGCAAAGCACCTTGATGCAGTATTCGGGCGTGAGAACTGAAATGTCGCGCTCCGCAAGGCGCGTGCCTTCTACCGGCAGCAAGAAATTGATGGGCACCGAATCGGGATTGATTTCCAGCAATTCAAAAAGCATGTCCACCACGTCTTCGGGCGTTTCACCCATGCCGATGATGCCGCCGGAGCAAATCTCAAAACCGAGACCCTTGAGCATTTTCAAGTTGTCAATTCGCTCCTGGTAAGTGTGCGTGGTGCAGATATTCGGGTAAAAACGACGGCTGCTGTTCAGGTTGTGATTGATGCGGTTGAGGCCGGCTTCTTTAAGAATCAGCGCCTGCTTTTCGGTCAGGAACCCGATAGAACAACAGATTTGCGTGTCGTTCTTTTTCATCTTGCGGATGCGTTCGGCAAGTTTTTCGATGTCATCGTCCGCAAAACGGATGCCGCTGAGCCCGATGCAGTGCCTCGCTAAATGCATTTCGTCAACGAGGTCGTTGTCGCCATAGAGTTTTTTATCCTCTACATAGCGGTACTTTTCAATCGGTGCTTCGGAATCGCGGGACTGGGCGCAATAGGCGCAGTTCTGCGTGCAGTTTCCGCTGCGGACATTGGTGAGCAACTGGATGCTGACGCGGTTTCCCTTGTACTTTGTACGCAACTGATACGCCTGTTCAATCAAGTTCGGTAAGGAATCCGCGTTCGCGTTCAAAATTTCAAGAGCGGTTTGTCGATTCATGGTAAAAAAATCCCTATAGAAAAATAATATAAGCCAAAGTATGGTCTAAAAAGTCGCCGTTTGCTATTTTCCTATCGAAAATATAGGAAAATAAACCTAGGAGCACCTTATGTCTTCTACCCATTATATGGATTTATTGATGCAAAATTCGCCGTGGAACTTGATTCTGTTCATGGCAATTCCTGTCGTCTTGGCAGAAACCATCGCGATTACAGAACTGTTGATTCCGCTCCTCTCGCAAAGGGCCGAATTGACAAAAAAGGTGAACCGCGTGTGCGGCGTTCTCGCAGGCATTGCGTTTATCGGTATCATCCTTTACCTCGTCCCTGCTGTAGTCCTGCCGCTCGCGTCCAACGGAGAATTCAGGACATGGGTCGATGGGGTCGCCATCTTCTCGTACCTGCTGGCGGGCATCCCGATGATTCTGCTGGCGCTGCTTAACTTGAAGTTGCTCTTTAAGCGTTCGGAGCCGAAGAAAAAACACATCATCCGCATTTCTTTGCTGGCCGCATTCTTGGTCCTTTCTCACATCGCCATGATTTTTGGTATGGTGGATCCGTCCATAGCAGGCTACCAGCCGGAAAAGCAATCCGTCGAGATGAATCATTCTCACCATCATTCACACGGCGATGTTCAGCAGGATTTTTTGCAGCAAGACCATTCCATGCACGACCATTCGCATCATCACTGATGCGTAAAAAATCATGCTTGCAAAAACGCTGTAATTCCTTGTTTAAGCCGGTTGAGCCCTTCTAGGCACACGCTTTTAGGGCAGGCGATATTCATTCGCAAGAAATGTTCACCGCCGGTACCGTAGGCGTCACCCCCGATAAGGAACAGTCCCGTTTTGCGCCTTAAATAGGCGGCAGCATTTCGCCCTGTTTCAGGCAATGCAGAAATATCAAGCCACACAAGGTAAGTCGCGTCGCCCTTGACAGCCTTGATTTCGGGAAGTTCCTTCGCCAAAAAGACTTCGACCAGTTTCCGGTTTTCCCAAAGGTATTCGCGCAAGCTTTCAAGCCAAGACTCGCCCTGTTCAAACGCGGCAATCGCTGCCACCGTTGCAAAGGAATTGGGCACGGCGATTTTGTCCGTGTAGAGTGCGTGACGTACTTTTCGTCGTAGAACAGGATTCGGCACATACACCGCCGATGTATGCAGGCCCGCCAAGTTGAAAGTCTTCGTGGGTGCAATGCAAGTAACGCTTACTTCGCGGCAAGTTTCGGAAGCCGCTGCAAACGGCACATAGCCTTTCCCAGGTTCCGTGATATCGCAATGGATCTCATCGGAAATGACGGTGACATTGTACTTCTTGGCAAGTTCGCCGATTTTTGCCAAATCTTCTGCACTCCAGATTTTTCCAATCGGGTTGTGGGGATTGCAGAGAATCATCACGTTCGTCTGCGGGTTC
>CADBLC010000231.1 GCA_902795385.1 Fibrobacter succinogenes
AAAAGCGACAACCCGGACGAAGTCGCCCGGGTGTTCAGGAAATCGCTCGGTCTCTAACTGAACGCACAATCGCTAATTATTTCGTCACGCGTATCGTCGTGGAGCCTGCGCGGGATTTTGCGATGAACGTTCCGCCGTTTTTCACGAGAGCTTTCGCGCTGGCACGGAGTTCCTGCATTCCAGAGGCCCGCACCGTTCCAAGATAGTTGCCATTCATGTCGAACATGCGGTAGCTTTCGGTTCCGGTCGCATGCGATAGCGCAGGCCTTACAAAGTCTGTGCATCTGTCAACGCAAACGATTTCGTCTTCTCCGAACACAAAGTAATCCACGTCCATCCAGGAACCGGTCACCGTAAAGCGCAATATGTGTTCGCCCGCAGGGAGGTTCACTGTCGCCCGCACCTTGTTGTAGTCTTCGTAGTTGTCCTCGCCTTCGTTTTTCGGAACAGAGATTACTTCCGTGATGTTCTTGCCGTCAAGCGACATCTGGAAACCGGAAGTCTCGTTTGCGGATGCTACCGCCGCCAAGAAAGCGTACTCGCCCGCATCCTTGACATTCACGCTGTATTCGAGCCATTCGCCTTCTTGGTTGTAGCCCACGATGTAGCCCGTCGCCTTCTTGTAAATATCGACGCCCGTACCTTCGCGGTAATTGCTGCCGCCGTGGTCTTCGGAATCGTTTTCCTTGTAGGAGTCGTTGCCCGAGCCGACACCCGGGATGTCGAAGTCTTCGGCCTCGATTTTGCCGGGAATTTCAAACGGTTTGTCCTTGAACGGCTTCTGCGGAACAGGTTCTACCGGCTTGCGGTTCACCGCCTTGAGCATCTGCTCCGCATAGCGCTTGCCGAACGTCACATAGGCGTCATGACCGAAGTGGTAGCGGTCCACGCCGTTGCCGTCAAGGCCTTCGGAAGAAGCGTAATAGGTATTATCCATCGTGTTCGGGAGTTTCGACACACGATCGGAATAGCAGCAGCCCGAACGCAGGAGTTCGCCCGCCACGAACGGCACCGTATCGGAACTCATGTCGAGCGCCTTGAGGATATCGTCGCGGGTCTTCTTCACGATTTTCGGCCAGTCCGGATAGCCGCCATCGGTTTCGCCCTGATGGAAGATGAAGCCCTTGATGACGCCCTTTTCCTGCGCCTTCTTCGCGATATCGATAATCGTCTTCGTCACGTTGCCATCGCTCGCGTATTCCTTCGCGTAGTTCTGGAGCCAGGTTTCAGCCGTCGAGAGGTAACTTGCGTACTGATCCTGATCAAAGAGCTTGATGCTTGCGCCGCCTACCGCGACCGGGATAATCCCGATGGTCACGTCGGGCATGCTGTCGGCCATCGTACGCC
This sequence comes from Fibrobacter succinogenes, assembly GCA_902795385.1. Taxonomy (GTDB): domain Bacteria; phylum Fibrobacterota; class Fibrobacteria; order Fibrobacterales; family Fibrobacteraceae; genus Fibrobacter; species Fibrobacter succinogenes_P. Next base: position 1,348 of record CADBLC010000231.1, read on the forward strand.
CGAACCAGTCGGCAATGGAAATCGTGTTGCCGCAGTTAAAGAGCGATGGCACCGCCGGGTAGACCTCGCCCAGCGTGTTGCGGCCCTTGCCCGAGCACTTCTGCGTCGCGAAAATCTTGAAGCGCGGGTTTTCGGCCTTGTCGGCGCTCTGGGCATCGGCAGTGCCGCCCATGTTGGACTGCCCGTACGCGATGTAGATGTGGAAATTGGGGTCCGGAGCAGCGCCTGCAGGCGCGGTACCGAACGCAAGAATGCCCGCGGCAAAGCACGCCACGGACGTAAACCGGGAGAGTTGTTTAAAAAATCCCATACATACTCCTTTCAAACAACATTCTAAATCTACCCTCTAAAACGCGAAAAAGGCGCCCGGAGCGCCCTTGTTTTATAGACAGATTGTCCATGCGTAGACGATTAAAAAAGCCCCGTCGCATGGACGAGGCGAAAGGGAGATGCCCGCCTTCGCGGGCATGACAAAACGACGAACGAGCGGTCTTATTCGTGAGCAACAAACGCCCGGTATTAACCGAGCGTGGTTGACGCCTACGGCGTCCGCGGCTTCACTCGGTCATGAAATTATGCAAGCATAATTTCGCGACTCTCGTTTTGCACGCTTTTGCGAGAGCGAGTGAGGAACCGGAGGTTCCACACCCGAAACGACGAACGAGCGGTCTTATTTGGCGCGTTCGAGGTAAGAACCGTCGCGGGTGTCCACGCGGATCTTGGTGTTGTTCTCGATGAACAGCGGAATCATCACCTTGGCGCCGGTTTCGACGGTGCATTCGCGGAGAACGTTACCGCTGGTGTTGCCCTGCACGGCCGGAGGAGCGTCAATGATCATGAGGTCGACGAAGGTCGGCGGAATCACTTCGATAGGCAGGGTGTCGCCGCTCTTCGGGTCCTTCCACCAGGTGACTTCGACGGTAGCGCCATCAAGCAGCCACACTTCGCAGCCGTTGAGGTGTTCCTTCGAGATTTCTTCAGTTTCCTGGTTTTCGTTGTTCAAGAAGTACCAAGTTGCACCATCGTTGTAGAGGTACGTCATTTCGGTGTAGGTCACTTCGGCTTCTTCGACCGTGTCGCCGCTCTTCCAAGTGCGTTCGAGCGTGCGGCCCGTCACCAGGTTCTTGATGCGGACGCGGTTGAAGGCCTGGCCCTTACCCGGCTTCACGAACTGGTTTTCGATGATTTCATACGGCTGACCATCAACCATGATTTTTAACTTCTTGCGGAATTCGTTGGTGCTTACAGTACCCATATTATCCTCTTGTTGATTTTGATTCTAAATTTAGCAATATAATGGAAAGCCCCGTAACCGCATTCACGCAAATTTCTGACTTTTTGGAGTATCTCGGCAACGATTTTACCGCAAACGAAGCCGTCGCCGGCGCCATCGCGGGGCTAGACCGCAACCCAAAGTTCCCGTTCCTGTGTTCCAGGCACTACGCCGACCTTGTCAAGAAGGCAAGCGAGCCCGCGGCACTGCTGCGCGAAATCTTACCGACAACGGAAGAACTTGCAAGCGTCCCCGGGTTCGTGGACGATCCCGTAGGAGACCTGCCCGCGGGCAAGGCGGAAAGCATCATCCAGAAATACGACCGGCGCGCCCTGATAGTCTCGACCGCCACCTGCGGTGCCCGTTGCCGCTTCTGCTTCCGCAAGAACTACCCGTTCCGGAGTGTCCCGGACATCGCTCTCGAAGTCGGCAGCTGGCTCGACACGCACAGCGACATCTGGGAGGTAATTCTTTCGGGAGGTGACCCGCTGACGCTCGGCCCCGGGGCCTTCCGCGACCTCGTGGAAGCCATCGCCATGCACGGCTCGGTCACCACGCTCCGCATCCATACGAGAACCCCGGTCATGCGACCCGACCTCGTGATGCAGCATTTCGAGCTTTTACGCGAACTACCCGCCCGCTTTGACTGCGTGCTGGTATCGCACGTGGACCATCCCGACGAACTCGACGAGGAATCGCAGGCCGTATTCGGGCAACTCAAGTATGCCGGATGGACGTTGCTGAACCA
>CADBLC010000232.1 GCA_902795385.1 Fibrobacter succinogenes
CCTTCCAGGCCGCACAATTGCAGCTGTTCGTTGATGCGGCGGCTGAACGTGGAGAATCCGGAGTCGTTCTTGGAAGGGAAATAGTACATTCTATCCATATTTTACCTCTCTTTCTAGGGAACGCACAAACGTACAAGCGTTCCCTGTGCCGCAAAATATAGATTCTAGGGCATGTCAGAATATGACAGTACAAAAAAATTTTCAGCGGGAGTCTAGATGGCGGGTCAAGCCCGCCATGACGTTATTCAATGACGGTCGCGACGACTTCGGCGTGGCCGACCTTGTCGAGCCCGATCTTTTTGCCGGCGGCCATGCTCAAGTCGAGGATTCGGCCGTCCACGTAGGGCCCGCGGTCGTTCACGCGTACCACCACGCTCTTGCCGTTATCCTTGCGCACCACCTTGAGCTTGGTGCCAAAGGGCAGGCTCTTGTGGGCGCACGTCATGTCGTCTTGGTCAAAAATCTCGCCGCTGGCGGTCTTCTTGCCGTCAAAACCGGGGCCATAGTAGCTGGCCTCGCCGATAATCTTCATGCCAATCTCGGCCTTCTCGCCCGACGCATAATGCTTGGCCGGGTTACGGACGTATCCCTTGCGCGCGCTGATGCTCGCCGAACCGGCGCACCCCGCCAACAGAGCCGACACAAGCAGTGCGGCAATCCATGCTAAAATGCGCCCGTTAAACCTACTCGAAATCATACATGCTGTTGTAGGTATTCTCAAGGACTTCGTCTTCCTTGCTCTTGACTTCCGCCTTCTTCTCCTCGGGCGGTTTGCTCATGCTCTCGTAATACTGCTTCGAGAGCTGTTCGATATGTTCTTCGCTCTGCTTGACGCGCTTGCGCAGCCTCTCGAGCATGGCGTCGGAATCGTTGTTGCGGCGGGAATTAACCAGCTGCGACGCCTGCTTACCCCACGGAGTCCCGCCGTACTTTGACGCGAGTTCGCGATACACGGCCAAAGTGCTATCCAGGCGTTCCGGGTTCATCTGGAAGTATATCGCCTTCATGTAGAGCGCCTGAACGCCAGACTGCGTTTCGGGGAACTCCTGGTATATGGAATCGAACGCCGCAAAGGCGACCGCATACGCGGAATCCACAAGCTCCATCTGGTCGAGCGGCATTTCGGACGCAACCGTCCACAAGCTCTCCGCATGCAGGTAGCGTTCCTTCGCCACGTCTTCGGGCGTCTTGGACGTTACGCGCATGCCCAAGTTCGCCTGGGCCTGCTTTGCATATTCGGTATTCGGGTACTTCTCGATGATTTCCTTGTAGAGTTCCTCGGCCTTGTCCTCGTCGCCCTTGAACTCATCGTAAATAAACGCCCTAGCGTAGGTCGCGCGCATCACCCTGGCCGTATCGTCGGGATTCGCCTCGATAATCGCGTCCAGGCGCTTTACGGCGCTGTCCACCTCCGAAAGCTTGAACAGGAACAGCTCCGCAATCTGGAACTCGTTTGCAAAGAAGTTCTTCACGTTGGGGATGGAATCGCGTTCCTCGTCGTTCTTGCTGCGCAGGGCGAGCAGGCGCTTGAGCGCGTCGCGGAGGTCGCGGCTCTTGCGGCCGTATTCACTGATGGTACGCGAAATAAAGCTGCTGTCGTAGTAGACGATGGCCTGTTCGTAGTTCATCGTCTTGGTCTGCTCGTAGTTACCCAGGTTGTAGTAGCTGCGGCTCGCGAACTCGGTGCGCGGGTAGTCGGAGTTCACCTTCTGCAACACTATAAAGGCGTCGGCATTGCGTTCGGCGGCAAGCATCACCTCGCCTATACGCACCAGGTAGAACGCCTGACGATTCTCGTATTCGGGGTTCTTGTACAGGGCCTTGAACTCGTCGGCAGACTTCAGGTATTCCTTCTTGTTGGCGAGGCATTCGGCAGCCTGTTCGCCCGCCGTCTGGCGTTCACGCACGTTCAGCAGGTCGATTTCCTTGGCCTTGTAGTGCTCGCGGGCCTTATCCCAGTTCTCTTTCTTAAAGTAGAGCCCAGCCAGGCGGAAGTGAGCCTTGCCGCGCATAAACGGCGTTCCCGACGTATCGGCAAGTACGGCCTCGAGAGCAGCGATGGCCTGGTCCGGGAACTCGGACTTTTCGTCGAGCAGCGAAAGCAGGTTCAAGCCCTGGAAGTAGTACGGATGCGCCTTGTCCGAAATTACCGGTTCCAGCGCAAAGCGGCTGATGTTAAACTCGTTGTTCCTGTACAGGCAGTAGGCGCGCTGGTATTCCACGGCACGCATGGAATCGTAGTCCGCGAAATAGCGTTCGTATTCGTCGTACTTGGTGATGGCCTTGGCCCATTCGCCCTTGTGACGGAACGACTCGCCAATGAGGAATACGGCCTCGGCGGTACGCTTCTTGTTCTTGGGGAAGCGTTCCAGCACGCGCGAGCCCTTCTCGATGACCTTGTCGTACTTCATGCGCTCTTCGGAGCCGGGCAAGCTTTCCGTTTCGTCGGGAATGCTGTCGAGACGCGCGGTACGCATCTCGGTCGCCTCGTCGTACAGGCGCTCCGCATTGAACATGTGGTTCAGGTACGCGCAGCAAGTACAGCCCTCGAAGACAAGGGCCACAAGCGCAAGCGCTATGTAACGGATGCGGAACATGGGAGTAAAGATACAAAAAAGACAAGAGTCAAAGTAGTTTTGAATTGTCATCCTGGGCGCGCAGCGACCGGGATCCATACAGTTCTTACAAGCACATGTATTAAACAGTATGGGTCCTCCTTCGGAGGATGACGTGCATGAGGAGGATGACTATGTGTGAGGTGTTTTAGAATTGCTTCAAATACGCGACGTAGTCGCAGAGCTTGAGTCCCGGAGGCAGGGCGTCCTTGTCGAATCGCACCATGCGGACCTCCGCAGGAGTCCCGACAAAGCGTGCGAGAATCTCGAAGTTGTCCTGCGTTTCCCACACGGCGGCATCAATGACGACCCCGTCACCGCAGTCCGTCTCGCCCGTGCTGTTGCCGATTCCCGAGATGCGGGAGTTCTGGCGCAGCAAGCGCGTGAACACCTCAGGGGCGATTCCCAGGTGGTTAGACGCCGACGAAGAATCGTAGACGACCACATGGACTTCACGGAAGTGGTTGAGCGAGTCGAACACGATGGTGTACGTGTGCTTGTAAGGAGCCTCGTAGAAGGATTCCTGCCACACGTTCGCCTTTACCGGGCGGAAATTGCCTACAGCATACTTTTTGAAGAACTCTCCCGGAGTAGCGCCATAACGTACAAGGTAATGCCCGAGCATCGTGGTAAAGTCGTGCTTGGTAGACGGAGCCATGGTACCGCGAAGGCTATCGACGGCGCGGCTCAAGTGTTCGGCGAGGCCGTCATTCTTGGG
>CADBLC010000233.1 GCA_902795385.1 Fibrobacter succinogenes
GCATAACGTTCTTTCCTCGTGGTTCTGGGCTATTCCCCAGGCCCAAGAATAGGTGCTGTCGTCCAGGACTTTTTCAGTTATGATTTGGTCGAATTCGTCGTCGATCATGTAAGTTTCGGCATAAAGTGTTGCGGCCAACAGATAGTAGTTTTCTTTTTGGGGCGTTACAAGATTAAGCTTGTTGAAATCTTCGTACAGGGAGTCCATCATAAAGAACTTCTTCATTTCGGCTTGCGATGCGGACATGGCCGAGTCGAAGGATAGACCGTTCTCGATGTATTGCGGGAGCCTCTTTGCCTGCATGTACGTCAGCACATTCATGCTGACGGTATCCCCTTTGCGGGTATTGGCGTAGGCCTCCAGTGTAGTCGGCGCTGCTTTGCCCTGGGATTGGGTGCAAATATGGAAAACACTACCGTTGAGCTCAAGGCGTATGTAGGGCTGGGTCAGTTCGACGTGAGGAATGGAAAAGAAACCCGATGAGTCGGTGACGGTACCGCGGAACACTTTTCCTGTCGGTGCAAGGGTGCTGTCGACTTCGTGCAATGTGATTTCTGACCCGATGGTTACGAAGCCCCGGCTGACGTAGCCGCGAATCACTCTTCCCAAATCTGCCGCCGTGGAATCGGTGGAAGTAGAATCGGTTGCCGTGGAGTCTTTTGCTGTGGAATTCTTTGTCGTGGAATCCGTGGATGAGGAGTCGCTTGGGGAACTCGTGGTGTCAGCTGCAGCGAGAATCGCCTCGGTCATTTCGGCTAGAGTTGTGTTGTCCGAATCTTCGTTGCTGCAGGAACACAGATAAAATCCTGCCGCCAAGAATGCGGAAATGACGAAACGGCCTGAATTCTTTGCGAGAAAGTTCATGGCGGACTCCTTTTTTATAACCCAATACAGGAATTATAACAAATTGTCCGCCGCTCCGGCTTAGCGGTTGATCAGCTTGCGCGTGTAACGGATGCCGTTTCCGCGGGCTGTTACCATGTAAACGCCCTTGAAAGCCCCGTTCCACAGGAATTCCTGCCCGAAGGCGTCGGCAACCTTGTTGCCGTTCATGTCGTAAACAGTCCAGGCGACCGGCTTTGGCGACATGAACTGCACGGTGCTGCCAAGGCGCACCATGCGGACGCCTTCGCGCGCAGCAACCTTCGGGATGGAGACGACGATAGGTTCCTTCTTCTTGGTCAACGACGAGGAATCTCCCGGAGTCGCCGTTTTCGGATTGTCGATGGCGTCGACCACGTTCACGAAGGTTCCGCTCATCAGGGAGGCTCCGAACCAGGCGAGGAACTGGTCAAAGTACATTTCGTTGTGGAGAGTGTCCTCGAGGGCGCCCGACGTATCGTTGGCAAGTCCAAAGTAGTCGCCGCCTTCGTAGAACTTCGCGAGTTCCTCGCTGAAGGCGATGCGGTCCTCGGACTGCCCCACGGCCACGGCGGCCGTAGCCCACATGCCGATAGTGAGGTGGCTATGTTCGCGGCGGTAGCGCCAGGTAGTCGTATCCTTTTCGCCGTTGAATTCCATCCACTTGTCTTCGGCAGGCAACAGCTCGCCGGCCCTTTCAATCTGGTAGAAGTTCGCGGCGGGAGCGCCGCCCTTGTCGTTGATGAACTTCAATGCGTTCTTGAGGAAAGTCTTTGCGCGATCTTCGCCGAACCAGACGGCATCCAGGGCGCAGCGCCACAAAATGCGGATAGCGTCTTTGTAGAAGGCGCGACTTTCAAAGTAGGCGTTGTAGCCAAGGCCGCTTGAACCGACCCACCCGCCTTCCGGAGTCATCCAGTCGGGGACCATGCCCATGCTGTATCCGGGGCTTTTTGAAATAATCTCGTAGCTCTTGTCAACTGCCTTTGTCCAACGGGAGGCGTCATTCTTGTCGAACTTCTCGAAAACCTTGTACCAGGCCGGGGAGAAATAGCCCGGGTTCACAAAGTCGTATCCGCCCCAGTCGGCACCGGGAGCGACAACGCCTTCGGAACGAATCTGCTTCGATTCCCACATCTTGTCCAATAGCTTCTGGGCCTGTTCCGCGTAGGTCTTCTGCAAGAACGGCGAGGTGTAGGCGGTCCACTTGCCTGCAGAGACAAGCTTGTCCGCAAAAATCAGGGCAAGCGCGATATCCTCTTCGGCGTCGGTCGCTGCACCGTGCCCGCCTTCCGGAATATTGCCGTCGGGATACATGTGCCAGTCATGGTAGCTTCCCTGCCACATGGTCTCGCTCGCCTTTTCCCACATCTTGTTGAAGCGTTCCTGGTCGTTCGCGTAAAGGGCGACCAGCATGCCGTAGCCAACGCCTTCGCTTACCGCATCTCCCGGCTTTTCACTCTTGGGGCGGTGAATGAGGCCAGCGCCTGCGCTGTACGGGTCGATGTTACGGCGGATAAGCCCTTGCCACGTGCTGTCGAGCGCGGCCTTCCAGTAAGATTCGTCCACCTTGGGCTGGTCGTTGGGCAAGTCAAGAACCGCGAGCGAGTACGAGAACGCCGCGGCAACGCATAATGCGGAAAGTTTAAAAATCTTCATAGAGTTTCTCCATACACCCAATCTTTCTCCCGTTCCAAATATATACAAAAAGGACGGAATCCCCTGTAAAACTTTTGGTAACAGTGAATGGGGTCACACAAAAAAAGCCGCGGTTTTTAAACCGCGGCCTTTCTCTCGTCTCTCGTCTGTAGCGAGCTTGCGAGCGTTCTTTCGTCTAATTATGCTTGGTGAGCCTTGAACCACTTGATGAGCCCGTTGGTAGAGCTGTCGTGGTTCAGTTCGGCATCGGCCTTGGCAAGTTCCGGAAGGATCTTCTTCGCGAGCTGCTTGCCGAGTTCAACACCCCACTGGTCGTAACTGTTGATGTTCCAGATAACGCCCTGGGTGAAGATCTTGTGTTCGTACATGGCGATGAGGGCGCCGAGCGTTTCCGGAGAAACGTAGTCCATCATGATGGAGTTGGTCGGCTTGTTGCCTTCGAACACCTTGTGCGGGGCGAGGAATGCGATTTCTTCTTCGCTCTTGCCGTCCTTGCGGAGTTCTTCCTGGGCCTGGGCGAGCGTCTTGCCGTTCATCAAGGCTTCGGGCTGTGCAAAGAAGTTGGAAAGCAGCTTCTGGTGATGGTCGCCGACCTTGTTGTGGCTGTTTGCCGGGGCGATGAAGTCGCAAGGAATCATCTTGGTGCCCTGGTGGATGAGCTGGTAGAAGGCGTGCTGGCCGTTCGTACCCGGTTCGCCCCAGAGGATCGGACCCGTCTGGTAGTTCACGCGCTTGGAGTCGCGGTCGACGGTCTTGCCGTTCGATTCCATGTCGGCCTGCTGGAAGTAGGCGGC